>NZ_JAJAFX010000120.1:0-4228 GCF_025384845.1 Photorhabdus temperata
AATGATAACTGTAGGAAAAGTGAGTTTTCCGAAGCCTATTGATTATAAATTGGAGAAAGGTACAGGGTATTGGGTGGCTGATCGCTGTGGAACTTACTATAGACAGCAGTGGGATGATGATGACAGTGATATAGAGTTATTAAAAAGCGGTCAACTTCATTTGACAGGAGAAGCCGCTGAACAACATGCTCAAGCGATTGTTAAAATCAGTAAAGGTGAGTTTTAATAAATGGAGTAGTGACGCCAGCGGAAGGCTCAGGGATATATCATGAAAATAAACAAACAACTTTTCAATTTAGCTCAATGTGAAGCTTATATAGCAATAAACACAAATAGCCCGCTAATATGGCTTATGGCTATGTATTGTCTGAGATTAAGTTATGAATATGATTAAAGAATGGCTCTTCGCTATGCTCTATCCCGCTTGTTTAATTTTATTTGCAACGTTAATTTTAATGTTCATGAGGTAATTATGTTTAAGATTTATTGTGACTCTTTTAAAGTTAATCTCATTAACAATAGAAATGAAATTGAAATAAATGGAAATATTGTTATACAAGGAAGCTCCGAAGAAGTACTTAATTCAACAAACTCTTGCTTCAATGAAATAAAGGAATATTTCGAAAGCAGGGGATATAAAATCGAGGCTTTATAATATGAACACTCATCAACATCAGGTGAATAAAGAAACGGAATTCTATAAAAAAATCGGATACTCAGATAAAGAAATTATCGAGCACAGGGAAATTGAATATAAGCGTTCTATCCAAGGATTGGATATGAATATGCCGGTTAGTTTAATTGAACTTAGCGGAGATTTTACATGACTGTGTATTTAATAAGAGCGCCAGATATTTTCAAGAGTAAGCAAGAAGCTATAGAAGCAGTCAGGGAAATAATTAACGGAAAACCTCACCCAAACGTTTTTAAATTATCAAATATGGCAATCGCAGAAAAGCTATGGAATGCAAATCTCGACGCCGCATTAAATCACCCTCCCCTCCCCAATTATTTGATTAACGAACGAGAAAATCAGAGAGCTTTGGAGTGGCGAGAATATTTCAAAACCAACAAACGAGAATACGATTTCTGTCGTGGTGATAATCCGACACGCAGACACGGTGGAATTTGGACAGGAGATTAATTTTGACGATATATAGAGTAGTAGATACAGAAACGTGTGATTTAGACAGTGGAATTGTTGAAATAGCAAGTATTGATATCATTGATATACAAATCAATTATTCAACCCAGCAATCCCACTTAACAAACCCCAAAAAACCTATTTCAGTATCAGCAATGGCAATTCATCATATTACTGATGAAATGGTGATTAATTCTCCGCTGATTGATGAAGTTATCGGGATCTACAAAGGTGCTGATTACCTTGTTGCTCACAATGCTGAATTTGACAAAAAGATGATGCCGAAAATGGATGCTCCGTTTATCTGCACATTAAAACTAGCAAGGCGCTTATGGCCTGACATGGAAAGTCACAGCAATCAATATCTACGCTACGCACTGAAACTGGGTGTTCGTGTTCCGGAGGGGTTACATGCACACAGGGCGCTATACGACTGCATTGTCACAGCAGAACTGTTCAAATTTATCAAAGATGAATCTGGTTGGTCAGATAACGAAATGTTGGAAATCAGTAATCAACCTTCCCTGCTTCATAGATTCAAATTCGGAAAATACAATGGAATGACATTTGAGGAAGTCAAGAAAGAGAACATCGGGTATTTCCATTGGCTACTGAAACAGCCGAACCTTGATCATGATGTTAAGTTCACAATCAGTTATTGGTTATCGAGGTAGTTAAATATGGGAACCGCAACGTTAATTTTAGGGGAATCGGGGACAGGGAAGTCAACGAGTCTCAGAAATTTAAATCCAACAGAGTGTTTGCTGATACAAGCGGTAAGGAAACCGTTACCTTTTAAATCCTCTTCATGGAAATTGTGGGACAGGGAAAATCCAGAAACCTCTGTTTTCATTTCAGATAAATATAGTCATATCGAGGGCGCAATAATAAAAGCTCACTCATATGGAAAGAAAATTGTCATTATTGATGATTTTCAATATGTGATGGCAAATGAATTTATGCGCCGCTCTGATGAAAAATCTTTTGATAAATTTACGGAAATCGGCAGTCATGCATGGAGTATTATTGATAGTGCAATAAATGGAACGCCGGACGATTTGCGTGTTTATTTATTGTCTCATACGGAAGAGACCCAGACAGGGAAAGTTAAGATAAAAACAATAGGAAAAATGTTGGATGAAAAAATAACCATTGAGGGAATGTTCACAATAGTTTTAAGAACAATTGTCAAGGATGACAATTATTTTTTCTTAACAAGAAACAACGGTTACGATACAGTTAAATCCCCGATGGGCATGTTCGATAAATATGAAATAGAAAATGATTTAGCTGCTATCGACGAAACAATTTGTCATTATTACGAAATCAACAAATAAGGTTAAATGAAATGAATAATGTTATGTTTGTTTATAACAAAGAACTTGCTTTATCTGCCGGTCAGAGTGGATTTATCACAGAAAGTGGGGCTTATATTATCACTATCAATGAAGCTAAATTTACAAGAGGGAAAGAGGGTGCCCACTTTATTGAAATATCCGGCGAAAGTGAAGATGGACGAAAAGTTAATTATTTGAATGTTTGTTGTAAGAAAAATGACGGCACAGATAATCAGTACGGAATTAATATGATTAATGCGATCATGGGCTGCGCCGGAGTTAAACAGTTAACTCAGATAACGAAAGATGCGAATACATGTATCGCCCCAGAACTAACAGGGAAAACAGTTGGTCTGGTGCTTCAAAAAACACTAAGAACTAAAAGAACGGATGGAAGTGATACATTTAGCTTTGATATAAGAATTCCGTTCGTTGCTAAGACTGGGCAAACCTTACAAGAAATTGAAAGTGGTAAAGTTGCTGAGACTGTAAATAAGATTGTTTCAACTTTAAAAGATAAAGATGAGAGGAATAAATCATCACAACATAACAGCTATAACAATTACCAGAACCACAATAATCAATATGAGCAATACGACGATAATTTCTCTCCATTTTAAAATATGAGGGTAATTTCATGTACGGTGAAAAATTCAATGGCGACCCATGCCCGCTAGGGCACACGCTAAGATACGTCTCAAACAAAAGTTGCGTTGAATGTCAGAGCAACAGAGAAAAAGTAGTGAAAAAGCACAAGCGAGAAAGTAAAAATAAAGTCAATCCAGACGACTTTGCTCACGGCGTATTTATTCTTGGAAATCCTGAAAGATGTGAAAACTAATTAATTCAATGAGGTGATTTATGGCTGTGAAGTTAGAAATTCTTATCTCGTTTAATGAAGACTTAAATAAGCATCATGTTGAATATTCCACAGCATTTACTTCATGTAGTACGCATGAAGAGCGACAGATTCTTACTGAATTAAGAACTAAATTATTGGCTGAAATGGATAATCAATATGTAGGAAATCATTATGTTAATTAATAGAGGTGACTATGATGGAGAAAACACCCTGGAATCCCAGTATCAAAGCAATACAGCGGGTTAAAGACCCGCTCCCAATGCCAGTTAATTGTCATTACTGCAATGGCGACGTAATAATAGCAAGTCACAAGGAAGTGTTCGGGAAGAATTATAGCAAGTGGCCGTGGTTATATATTTGTACTGAGTGTAGGGCTTATGTAGGAATGCATCCATATACGGATATTCCGCTGGGATATCTAGCAGATAAAGCAACACGGAATGCAAGACTTTCCAGCAAACGTTATTTTGAAGAAATATGGCAGTCAGGAAAATTAACGCGCACGGATGCGTATCGCTGGCTAGCTAGAAAGCTAGGAATTAACAAATGTGAATGCCACTTTGGATGGTTCGATATTGACACTTGCCATCGAGCGAAGGAAATTTGTGAAAATATGATTATTAAGAGAAAGGGTAATTATCATGACTAAAAATACAGAATCTTTAATATCCGCATGTCACGAGTTAGCAAGAACAGCAAGCTGTGACGATTATTCAACTTTAAATGAGATTGCAGACAAATTGAAATTTCTTCAAAAAGAAAGCAATGATTACAAAGAAATGTTTTTTGATTCTTGCAAGGGCCTTGCTGCTATAGCTCGCGCTGCTGGAATTAAAGAAGAGAATGATACGGGGTCTCCGGGACAAGTAATAGAGAAAATTGAAT
>NZ_JAJAFX010000121.1:0-4184 GCF_025384845.1 Photorhabdus temperata
ACGATGAAAAATAACAAACAATAGAGATTTAGTAAAAAATAAAACTTACAGACATTTTTCACCACTTATTCTAATAATGGCATAAAAGCTTTCCAGAAAGAAAGTAATTATCTTAGATGTTAAATAACGTTTCATAATTCTGCTACACATGGCCTTCTTCAACCCATTGTTATACATAGAATTATGAGTAGCATAAGATGTAGCGCTATTTTGGAGTCTTATTTAAATATATACCCAATTATAAAGCACTGGGTTTTATTACCACCAACAATATAAAAACAATTAACCTTATAAGTTAATAAGAATATATCGCCATTATTTATCTGAACTATGATTGATGTGAGTTAAAAAAAGTCGTCCATACAGCAATCCAATTCATTGCTTACAAAACAATATTATTCAAGGAGTATATATGAGTCTAAAGAATGATTTTAAAGCTTTTTCTGTTAACAATGATGCTAATGTTGTTCTTCAGGAAAAATATGAAGCAAACCCGAGTTTGCAGACTGGGTTTCCACCAAATACTATTTCCATTGATTTATTAAATAAAGTCTTGCGCCAGTCGTCAATTATATCATCTGTCATAGCCGATTTTATCGCTACACAATCTGGCAGTGATACTCTGGATGATGGGGACATTGTTAAGCTCACTACCCAATTAGACAAAGCGTTAGAACAAAAGATCACAACAAAAGTTCCCAGTGCTTCATTAACACAAAAAGGTGTTGTTCAACTTACAAGTGTAGTAGGCGATAGTGACGCATTGGCTGTTACGCAAAAGCTCGCCCAAGAATTAGTAAATTCATTAAATGGAAATATTAATGGAAGAGTACCCAATAGCCGTAAAGTGAATGGGAAAGTGTTGTCGAGTGATATCAATCTGAGTGCTGGAGATGTAGGGAGTTATGATAAGTCTGAATCAGACGGAAAATACCAACTGCGTGGTAATTATCAGCCTGCTGGCAACTATGCTCCTGCCGGACAATCATATACTAAAGCTGAATCGGACTCTCGCTATGACCGTAATAGAAACACAGCCTTAAAAGCTACAAATGGTTGGTGGAAGTGCGGTGATACTGGGATGATTTATCAATGGGGACAAACACCTAGTACTCTTAGTGAAGAGTCTAGGAATTACGATTTCCCAATTGCATTTCCCTCTACTTGTGTTATCGGAGTAGCAGCACCTAATTATAATAGCACCGAAAGAGGTTCTCTTTCTGCATATTTTAGTATTAATAGTAATACGAGCTTTAGATTAACCCTTGATCAAGCTTCAAATGATCAACCCGCTGGCGTTTTTTGGTTTGCTATTGGATGGTAAGGAATCCACATGTATAACTGTCACAACAGGCTAAAATTAAAAAGCAGGAGTTGATGGAAAAGGCTAATGAACGGATAACACCATTACAAGACGCTGTTGATTTAAGTATGGCTACAGAAGTAGAGAGCTTGGCTTTACAGGCTTGGAAAAAATACCGGGTCATGCTTAATCGGGTTGATACATCTAAAGTACCGGAAATTAATTGACCAACTCTGCCATTATAGTAACTGGAAAAAGACCGGGGTAGAATGGTACCCGGTCTTAACAGTTTCATTTACCTGAGCATACAAAAAAATAGATACGATATTCGGTAAGCTTGCCCAAAATATGTCCTACATTAGAAACGAAATAAAGAAAGTTAATTATAACTGATTGATTTGATTGGTGGGTTGTCGGGGGCTCGAACCCCGGGCCAATTGATTAAGAGTGTATAGAACTACATTTAAAAACAACTAGATACAGCGAAAACCGCGACTCACAACGTACCATTTCGCAAAAGTTAGCAAAACATAGAATACGCATGAAAACTTTCACGTCTCATCTGCGTCTCATAGTCTCATAATCAGGCGAAGCATTATCGCAGCACAGTTCCAGACTGCTTTGCGATAATTTTTTTCCTCTTACTTCGGCACCTACATTCACCACATTTATAGAAATCGGCTATGCTGCTCAATTAATATCAGCATATTTATAAAAATGTGACAAAAATCACTTTACAACTTCGCGATTGCGAAGTAATATGTATCCATGGCTTACGAGATGGCTCGAAGCAAACCTAAAGAGGAAATTTAAAATGACTACATTACTGAATATCGCCGAAGCAATCTTAAGCTCTTCACAAAAAGAATATCGCGCTAAAAATTTAGAAAGCATTAAATCGGTTCAAGACTTTGCTGAGGGCGCTTTCGATTTGTACATCTCTAGTGAAGATGCGGACAAAATCTTAACAGTTTGCAAAGCGATTCATGAAAGAATCGAATCGGGTGAAGTTATATCAGAAAATGACTGGCACTATGATTTTGAAAAACCTCTATCTGAATAATTAATCAAGGGCCACTTTAAGTGGCCTTAATTATTTTGGGTTAACTTATATGACTATAACTAATAAAGAATTACAAGCATTACGGAAACTACTAATGCTAGACGTTAAAGAAGCGGCTGAGCATATAGGCGGCGTATCCTCACGCACTTGGCAATATTGGGAAGCGGGGCGCTATCCCATCCCGCATGATGTGGAAAACGAAATCAAAGATTTTGTTAATCTGAGAAATAGCCTTCTCAAGCGGAGAATTTCGGAATTTCGCAATGATAGAGATTTGCAAGTTCTGAAATACTATATGACTATTGATGAATTTGAACAAACAACGGGTAAACGAAATGCTGTCATGTGGCGCATTACTAATTCAGTCGCCGCAACTTTAATTGCTCAAAATATGGCAAGACTTTCATAATTGGCAAATATGTACTAGCGGTGGTAATTATTTATGATTATTGCCGTGGTGCTACTCTCTCTCTGATGCTGATTATCAGCGAATTTTTGGTAGAGCACGAAATACACAAAATCACGAATGGATTAAGTCAATATAAAGCCGGTCACCCGGCTTTCATTTATTTACAGGAAAATACTTATACACAGTAGAAAGAGACGTATTGTAAATCAGTGATAGTTGTTTACGTGTGTGACCTTTAGCAAGTAATCTTGCAGCTTGTTTCCTGTCTTCAGCTGATAACGATACTGGCCTGCCTCCAATTCTTCCCTGAGCACGCGCAGCTATCAAGCCTGCGTTTGTCCTTTCAACGATTAATTCCCTTTCCATTTCTGCCAATGCACTCATGACATGAAAGAAGAATCGCCCCATAGCGGTACCGGTATCGATACTGTCAGTGAGGCATATAAGCCGGTCGCCCGGCTTTCTCAATTACTTCGGCACTTCCGGCCACTCAACATCAGGAGCTTGATTCACATCTACACGGGTGAGTAATACTCTGTACTTCTTCCATTCGAGTAATGCCGCTTTCTCTGAGTCTGTCGCGACTTCTAAGTCAACAGAGTCTTGTAGCAATGAGAGTGTTTCATTTGCTTGTTGTAGCAGTGTAGCTTGTTGCTGCTTGGCTTCATTGATTTGATGAGCTTTCAAGAGGTCTTTATCAACTACCCACTCTTTACCATCCCACTTGTCGAAATCTGTGGGAGGTTTTTTGAATGTCAGTGTATCGGGTGGCTCACCGATTTCCGCTATCTCAATCGGTGCACGGGTTAACGTGTCGTAAGCTGTCTTTCCGCGGTAGTCAGGTAAGATTTCCCAACGGCTTTTATCTTCGCTACGACAAACCGCTTCATCATCGGATTTCGGGAGTTCTGGAGCATCAGGATAAGCACCGGCAGATAGACTGACACCGAGCATCACGTATTCAATGTCTGAAGCTATGAATTCTCTCGTGATTTGATTCGAGTGATAAACCTTTATCCAGCCGGCTTGGATAGCTAAACCATCTTTACCCAATACGGCTGTTTCATGTTCTAAAGAGTACTTTTGTTCAGTCATTATGCTGCTCTCACTATATAGTTAAATGCGACGTTGCGGGGGCGGGTTTCTGCACCAACGGCGCCATTGTTTGTAAATCCTTGATAATCACTGCCGTTATTTGTGAACGGTAAAGTTTGTTTTCCGTCATCATGATATGAACCGGGATATTCCGCCCGACTTGTTACGCCGAACTGTCCTTGCGCCCGGCCACCATGACCACCAAGGTGCTGGTGCCACTGAACTTGTTGTGGTTGCCACGTACCACACACCCTACCTGGATCTACCCCTCTACTATCATCCCAGCCCCGGATAAATTCGCCTCTTAAATCGGG
>NZ_JAJAFX010000122.1:0-4119 GCF_025384845.1 Photorhabdus temperata
TTACGTTCAAACTTTTCTTTAGACATTAGATTGTCCCTCTAAGACACGGAATCGGTAGTTTCACCACATCAACCAAGCAGTTGCTTGTTGAATATTGCTTACAGGAAGAAAACCAGGAGACAAGGGCATAAGGAAGTGGTGCTGATAGGCAGATTCGAACTGCCGACCTCACCCTTACCAAGGGTGTGCTCTACCAACTGAGCTATATCAGCACATCTTGGAGCGGGCAGCGGGAATCGAACCCGCATCATCAGCTTGGAAGGCTGAGGTAATAGCCATTATACGATGCCCGCATTGAACTCGGCTACCTGACTTTAATCAACTGTACATGTATCTCAATGTGCTTCGCTTGGAGTAACTACTCGAGCAGAACACTCAAGACTAAATCTGATTGTTTGGTGGTGGGGGAAGGATTCGAACCTTCGAAGTCTGTGACGGCAGATTTACAGTCTGCTCCCTTTGGCCGCTCGGGAACCCCACCCTATCCAAATTTTTAATGGTGCCGGCACCAAGAGTCGAACTCGGGACCTACTGATTACAAGTCAGTTGCTCTACCAACTGAGCTATGCCGGCATCAAGTGCTGCGCATTCTAGGCAGTGTGAACACTCTATGCAACAAAAAAATTGCCTCAACCTGATCATTTGGTCACAAAACGCTCATTTTTATCTGATCAGCTGCTTTTTTCAATAGATTCAGACCAAATAATAAACAAAAAATTATCTATAACTATTAAGGAACTGATTATTATCCTCTATAAAACTCGATAAATTACTTCATTTGCCGTCAGTTAAATTTCCATCATTAAACAAACAACCTAAGCTAGCAGTAAGTAAAACAACTCAATTTTTTACAATTCTGCATTTCTTATCAAAAAAAACCGCCAAAAATACAAAAAAGCCTACGCCTGTCGCTCTTCAGTCGATATGATGCGATTTATTTTTTGTCGGGTACAGATTGTTATTACAACCTGTCCAACCTGCACAAACAGGCAGATGTTGGTTTATGAATAAAAAAGAACCTTTTTTGGCTACTCCATATTTGCAATTCAATCGTGAACAATGGGCAACCTTACGTGATTCAGTTCCACTGACATTAACAAAAGAAGAATTAATTGATTTAAAAGGGATCAATGAAGAAATTTCTTTAGAAGAAGTTGTTGAGATTTACCTTCCTTTATCTCGTTTACTTAATTTTTATATCAGCTCAAATCTACGTCGCCAAGCAGTACTCGAACAATTCCTAGGCACTGATGGACAAAAGGTCCCTTACGTCATAGGCATTGCTGGCAGTGTTGCTGTTGGCAAAAGTACTACTGCACGTCTATTACAAGCACTGCTGAGTCGTTGGCCTGAACACAGAAGTGTAGAATTAATTACTACAGATGGCTTTCTACATTCTAACAGCGTGCTAAATGAACGTGGATTGATGAAAAAGAAAGGGTTCCCACAATCATACGATATGCATAGCCTAGTGAAATTTGTATCTAATATTAAATCAGGGTCCAAACCAGTATCTGCACCAGTTTACTCTCATCTTACCTATGATATCGTACCAAATGAACAAAAGTTCATTGAACAACCAGATATTTTGATTCTGGAAGGCCTGAATGTATTACAAAGCGGTATGGATTATCCCCATGACCCACACCATGTATTTGTCTCTGATTTTGTCGACTTCTCTATCTACGTCGACGCACCAGAAAAATTACTCCAAAGTTGGTATATCAGTCGGTTCCTAAAATTTCGTCAGGGTGCCTTTTCAGATCCAGATTCTTATTTCCACAGTTATTCCAAGTTATCAGAAGAAGAGGCCATAAACATTGCATCTGATATCTGGCAAGAGATCAATGGCTTAAACTTGCAACAAAATATTCTACCAACGCGAGAACGAGCAAGCCTAATCATGACAAAAGGCACGAATCACACTATTGAAAGCGTAAGGTTACGTAAGTAAAAATAGTTTCCGAACCCGGAAGATATCTCTCTTCCGGTTGTTCTTAACAACCTCTCAAAGAAATCTCACCACCGATATATGGAGTAATTACACCATTCTGATCAAGTAACAAAGCACCTTGCTGATTAATACCTCTGGCTATGCCATAAACTTCCTGACTACCAATAATTAATTTTACTGGTCTATCCATAAAATTATCTAACTCAAACCACCGGGAAATAAATGAAGACAAACCTTCATTTTCAAACTGCATTAGAGCTTTCCTCAGATCAAGTATTATTTCTACAGCCAATTTATTACGATCAATTTCAATTCCAGCCTGCTGCAAATTAACCCATTGCTGATTAATAGATCCTTCGTCCTTATGATCCATCGCAATATTTATACCTGCACCAATCACAACCTGAGCAGCATCACCAGTTTTTCCCATTAATTCGACTAAAATTCCTGCTAACTTCTTGTCATCAAGATATAAATCATTTGGCCATTTTACTCTAATTTTATCAGCGCCAAATCGATGCAATACTTCAGCAATAACAATACCGACAACCAGACTCAATCCGATTGCCGCAGCTGGTCCTTGTTCAAGACGCCAATACATAGATAAGTAAAGATTCTTACCAAAGGGAGAAATCCATTTCCGTCCACGCCTCCCTCTGCCAGCATACTGGTATTCTGCAACACAGGCATCCCCTGACTTTAACTCAGATAAACGTTCAAGTAGATACTGATTAGTCGAATCAATAACTGGCAAAACAGCTATACGATCCTGGGGTAAATATTGCAAAATAGTGCATTCATCAAGTAGCTGCATAGGTGCCATGAGGCTATAACCTTTGCCAGGAGCAGTTTCCAGTTCAATTCCCCATTTACGAATTGTCTGTATATGCTTATTAATTCCAGCCCTACTCATCCCTAAATCTTGCCCCAGTTGTTGACCAGAATGGACTTCACCATCAGACAAAATTTTAATCAATTGTAATGGTACGGTTATATCTTTCATGAAATACATTCCACAGCATCAATTTCGCCTTTAGAACCAATAAAACGCACCTCAGGTTCAAGTAATACACCAAACTTACTTATCACTTGCTGGCGAATATAGGCAGCCAATGCGATTATATCCCTACCTGTCGCATTTCCCTGATTTATCAATACTAGAGCTTGCCTGAGATGCACAGATGCACCACCGATGCGATAACCTTTTAAATTACACCGTTCAATGAGCCAACCTGCCGCTAATTTGAACATCCCATTAGCATGAGGATACTGGGGGCTATCAGGGTAATTTTCTTTAATTTTTACCGCAACTTCCGCACTGACAATTGGATTCTTAAAGAAACTACCTGCATTTCCTGTTATTGCAGGATCAGGTAATTTACTGGTGCGCATTGTACATACTGAATCAAAGATCTGCTGAGGAGTTACACTACCTCTCGACAACCTAGTCAAATCACCATAGCTCAACATCGGCTGCCAATTCTTCTTCAACAGTAAGCCTACAGAGATAATAAAATAACTTTCTTGATATTTATGCTTGAAAACACTATCTCGATACCCAAACTGACACTCATCAACACTAAGACGCGTTTGTTCTCCAGTTTCCAGACTCAGGACATCTACGTACTCACATACATCTCTAAATTCAATACCATATGCGCCAATATTTTGAATCGGCGCCGCACCAGCACAACCAGGAATTAATGCCAGATTCTCTAACCCATAAATCTGATTTTTAAGAGAATAACAAACTAACTCGTGCCAATTTTCTCCTGCTCCTACATGTAGGCGCCATGATTCATCAGTTTCCTGGTATTGAATCCCCATAATTCTATTCAGAATCACAGTTCCTTCAAAATCTTCAGTAAATAAGACATTACTACCCCCACTAAGCAGCAGTACAGGTTGTTTTTGGCTTTTGGCTTTCTGCCATAAAGCTAATAAAGATTCAGCAGATTCAGCTATATCTAAACATTTAGCATGGGCTGATAACCCAAAAGTATTAAACTCTTTAAGGGAAAGCATTTACTCAATACTCAATAAAGCCATTTAATAAGTAGTTTATCAGCCTATAGACATGGAAAACAGTTGGAAAACAAAGTTAGTTTTTTCGCTAAACGCAAAAAGGCCACCCTCTTGGGTAGCCTTTTCGTCTTAAAATAAAG
>NZ_JAJAFX010000123.1:0-4089 GCF_025384845.1 Photorhabdus temperata
GCGACTGGCAGTTATTGGAAGAACAGCCCGCGACGCTGGGCGGTAACCTGCTGCAAGGCACGGCGCTGCTCTCCCGTTATCGGCCCAAAAAGGGGCAGCAAGTTTATCAATATCAGGCGGTATTCCTGCTGGACGAGAAAAAAACGCTGATTTTCACCTTGTCATCCCAACAGGCGTTCACCGATGCTCAACGGCAGTGGCTGGATGACTGCCTGAAAAGTTTCCACTTCTAGGGAGGGGCGCTATGCCAGAAGCCGCACGGGTTGGGGACACGATAGGCCATTCCAGCGCCATGGCGGGATTGATGGCGGGGACCGTCATCGGTTCATTAATTTCAGCCGCCGGAGGAATTCTGTCGGGGGCCCTCTTTGTCGCCGGATTGGCCGCATCCTGTATCGGGGTAGGCGTTTTGCTGATTGGTGCCGCCATTGCGGTGAGCATGGCGACGGGATATTTAGGCGATATGGCGCGTGATGCCTGCGTCTCTGCGGGGGCCTCATCGCGAAGTCCCTGCGGGGAAATCACACGAGGTTCCCCCAATGTGTCTATCAACAGCAAACCCGCCGCCATCGCGACGCGTAGTCAAGTGGCGTGCAGTAAAGAGAATGGCATTCGCCAGATGGCGGAAGGTTCTGACTCCGTTTTCATCAATGGCTATCCTGCGGTGCGGGTCGGAGACAAAACTGCCTGTGATGCGGCGGTAATGACCGGTTCGTCTAATGTCTTCATCGGCGGCGGGACGGCGCAGACGGCAAACATTGTGCCGGAAATCCCTAAATGGGCGTACACCGTTTCCGATTTAACGATGTTTGCGGCAGGGTTAATTAGTTTTGGTGGCGCAGCAGCTAAAGGCCCCGGAGCGTTGCAGAAGCTGTTCAGCAAGGTACCGGGCGCGGATAAAATCCGCAAAATCACCTGTCGGCTGGGGGCGCTTGCCGTAGCTATTCCTGTCGCGGGTATTCTTATGAACCCGGTGGAAGTCATCGCCGGTCAGAAATTCCTGAATGATGAGGATGAACTGGACTTCGTTTTTGACGCTGAATTGCCGCTCTACTGGCAGCGTAGCTACCTGAGCCGTTATCAGTATGACAGTGTACTTGGTCAGGGCTGGAACCTGTTCTGGGAAAGCCATCTCACGCGGGTGGAAGGCGGGCTGCTCTGGCGTTCCCCTGCCGGGGATATCGTGCCATTTCCTGATGTGCCGGTAGGACACTGTTGTTTCTGCCCTGATGCCCAGAGCAACCTGGTACACACGCCGGAAGATACCTGGGAAATCCGTGACGCGGGTGAATTGGTTTATCACTATACGGCTTTTGATAATGACGGCTTCAGTCACCTGAGCCACATCCGCGATAACGTCGGCAACGAACAGCGCTTCCACTACAACGAACAGCACCAGATGGTCAATATCACGGGCCGTGGCGAGCTTAACCTGCACTGCGATTACGTGATGATGGAAAACGATAACCAAACGGTCTCCCGTCTTACCGCCGTCTGGCGCGAACTGCACGACGGCGATCGTATTCAGCTTTGCCGCTACCATTATAACGAAAACGCCCAACTGACGGGGGTCAGCCATCGCAACGACGCTCTCCAGCGACAATTTGGCTGGACAGAGCACGGCGTGATGGCATGGCATCAGGACGCGCGCGGCCTGCGCTGTGATTATAAGTGGGAACAGACTGACGAAGCGCTGTGGCGTGTGGTTGCTCAGCAAACCAGCGAAGGAGCGGGCTATCGGCTGGAATACGATAATGAGAACGCCGCCCGCACGGCGCACTGGCATGACGGCACCCGCACGGTTTGGCGCCTCAACGACGCGCACCACATCATTCACTGCCGCGACCGCAACGGCACAGAGCACCATATTCTGTGGGATGAATTTGGCCTGCCGAACGGCTACACAGATGCGGACGGCCACACCCGCCTGAGTGAATGGGACAAACACGGCCGCCAGCTAAGTTTCACGGATGCTAACGGCAACCAGACCGGCTGGCAGTACCAGAATGATACCGACCAGCTCACTTTTATCTTCTGGCCGGATGGCACCGAAACGGCATTGGCTTACGATGAATTTGGGCGGCTGGTGAGTGAAACCTCGCCACTGAAACAAACCACCCGTTATCACTACGGCTTTAATAATACGGTACGTCCTTACAAAGTCACTGATGCCAAAGGCGGGGAAAGCCATTTTATGTGGAATGGTCAGGGGCAGTTGATTCGCCACACTGACTGTGCCAACCAGAGCAGCACATGGCGCTACGATGATGAGAACCGACTGAGCCGCTTTACCAACGCGCTAATGGAAACAGTCAGTTATGACTATAACGATAGCGGTCAGTTAATCCTCGTCACCTATCCTGACGATTCCACCGAACACATGGCATGGGACAGCGCGGGTCAGTTGACCTATCACCAGCGCAATGAGAATGTGCCCCGCTCCTGGGAATACAATGCCTTAGGTCAGGTGGTCTGTGCGACAGACCGTCTGCAACGTCAAATTCGCTATCAGTACAGCCCTGACGGGCATCTGGTGAAAATTGAGAATGCCAACGATGGCCGCTATTTGCTGAACCGTGATGCCGAAGGGCGCTTAATCGAAGAAATCCGTCCCGACGACACCTTAATCCAGTACGAATACAACGCGGCGGGCTTGTTGAGCACCGAACGGCGCATGGGTGACCGGGTGTTCAAATACCCGGAACGTCGGGTACACCAGCATTATGATGCGGCCGGTCAGTTGATTCAGCGGGAAACCTACACGGACACTTATCAGTACCGGTGGGACAAAATGGGCCGGCTGCTGGAAGCCCGCCGTGAACCAAACGACAACGGCAAACAACTGGGGATAGTGCCCAACACCGTGCGTTTTGGCTACGACGCGCTGGGACGGGTTATCCGGGAGCAGAACGGCGATGACTGCCTCCAGTTCAGCTATGACGAACTGGATAACCTGACCGCCCTCACGCTGCCGCAGGGCGGCACCTTAAGCTGGCTCTACTACGGTTCCGGTCATCTGAGTGCGATCCGGCATGAACAGAAACTGATAACTGAATTTGAGCGCGATGACCTGCATCGAGAAACCCGGCGCACGCAGGGCGGGCTGTTTCAGCTACGCGATTATGATCCCCTGGGGCGCTGTACCCACCAGTACAGCCTGCCGTTGAAACAGGCCGATGCAGAGCCACTGCCCTATCTCAGCGAGGGTAAGCCGTGGCGGGCGTGGCTCTACAACCCCCAGGACGAATTGCAGGTGATGGAAGATCATTACCGGGGCATGATCGAATATCTTTATGACTCCGAAAGTCGCCTGAAAAAAGTGACGCATTGGGGCAGCGCTTATGATGAGATGTTGTGGTACGACCGGGCGGATAACCTGCTGGAGCAACCGCAGGCGATACTCAAGCGTGAGGCGGAAGAGCGGGGATTTTCTAAGGCGATGGAGCCGCAGGGCGACCGCCTGAACCACTGGCGAGAATGGCGCTATGAGCATGACCCTCACGGTAACATAACCCGCCGGGAGGGCAGAATGCGCAAAACCCAGGATTACCGCTATGATGGCGACAACCGCCTGATCGTGGCGGTAATCGGCAACACCACGGCGCGTTATCATTATGATGCCCTTGGGCGGCGTATCCGCAAGGTGGTGAAGATCGGGATTGATGGACTGGCGCGTTATGAACAAACCGATTTTGTCTGGCATGGCCTGCGACTGTTGCAGGAGCGCGAGGCGAAAAATGGCGAAACGCAGACCTACTGTTACGAATCCCATGACAGCTACACCCCGCTGGCCAGCATCGTCACGAGAGGAACCATACACGACTACTTCTGGTATCACACTGATATCAACGGTGCGCCGTTGGAAGTGACGGACGAGGACGGCAAAATCGCGTGGGCGGGGAAATATAACGTTTTTGGTGAACTGAATGGCCCGCCGCTGGCTCACTTCACCGATCCGGCCTGGTCGCCAAAGGGCTTTGGTTTCAGGCAAAACCTGCGCTATGCGGGACAATATTTTGACAAAGAGACCGAGCTGCATTTTAATACTTACCGGTATTATGCCCCGGAAATAGGCCGGTTTATAACGCC
>NZ_JAJAFX010000124.1:0-4082 GCF_025384845.1 Photorhabdus temperata
GTCGTGATGCTGATAAAGCGCCAAGGGCTAGGTTACTCTTTATTCATTCCATCATCTTGTTCTGTTTCTAAAATTAATTTCGGATGAACGGTGTCAACTAAGTCATAAAATTGCTCAGGGGTTTTTGATATTTTAAGCAAAGTGACAATAGATGCTAAGTGCTCTCTGAGTTTTGGGTGCCCAATATCATCAGTTAGCCACTGGTGTAATTTTGCTTTTCTCTCTGATTGAGAAGCCGCTTTTTTTAATTCAGGTAATAAATCGGGGGCTAGTCGGCTATAAACAACGTTGTTTGTGACGGTGCCAATGAAGCTTGGTCTCCAGTTCTTCTTTCCCGCAGGAGGGTAATCAAGACCGTAAATTCTGAAAAGCCCTTCGTAATAATCTACTGGGAAAGTGCTTACCCAAGGTTTCAGTTCCTTAGCTACAAATGCTTCTAAAATTTTAGCCAGAGCATCACGTTCTCGATCTCTTTGATAACCAGTAGCTTCATCAACAAGTGCTATTGCTCCAACCCTTGCAAGCGCTTTATAAAGTGCATTGGCTTTTATAGCTGTATTAATATGATTTCTTTGTTTTAATACACCCGCTTTATCCGCCTCTATCCATACCTCACATATCGCAGGTAAAAGTGTGACATCAACACCGTAAGCAGCACCACCTCCCGTTCTATAAACAATTGGCTCTGCTAATTCTCTCCTTAAATCATCTGGAATGAACTCATCTAATTCGCCAGCTTGAAGAACGTAAGGAAGTTGTCCGGGTCTTCCATTTGGAATCCATCTAGGCATTTTGGAGCCAATGGAAACACCAAACGTTTCAGCAAGTCCCCCAGTACCCTGCATAGAAATAACCCTTTTGCCATCGGGCAGTACGGCACATTGAACACCATTTGCTGCCATTACCCCAGTATGAGTGGCTTTTGGTGCTCCACGGATAATAGCGGACATAGCTGATGCTTTACGTGCTCTTTCTTTTGTGTTCATAAAGCGACCTTTTTTTATTAGTTGAGGCCATATTAGCTTAATGAAAAATAAACATCAAATTATAGCTAAAAATAAAATTAGCTATAAACAATATCATTTTATAAAAAAAATATTTAAATCATATGGTTAAATTCATTTAACTCTTAGCAAAAATCTATTTTAGCTAAAAAGTACGCCAATGTTTTGTTTAGCTATATTATTGGATCTTTTGGTCATTTTTTTAATAAAAACACACCGATATGTAACGCAATCATCGCCGAGGTTGTGTCTAGTATTTTTCATCTTCATGTTCCACCCCCGTTGGGGATTAAGATCCCGTTCAACGGGCGTGAAAAGAAAAAGGCCACACCAAAGTGTGACCGTAAATTGATGCCAGAATAAGCGACTGGCGGCACATGCCCCTATCTGCTATCGTTAAATCGCCAAAAGTAACCATGCAAACGAGGAAAATTAGATGGGAAAAGTAATCAAAACAAATAAGTTTATAGGTGACAGTATGCCACCTGGACTTGCCAGAAAAATATACGAGCAAGCCAAACAGCAACCACAACAATCACCAAATAAACCAAATGAACAATCTCCTGCTTCTTCGAGTGGAGGTTCTAGTAAAAACCAGTAAAAAATAAGGATAATTTATGAGCCGAGAAAACCTGCTATATCTAATCTACTATTCATACCAGCTTCACATGATGTTTAGTGTATTACTCGGTAGAATAGATAAAGTACTTTCATTTTTTCTACTCTTACTCGGCTCGTCCGTTATTGGTAACCTTGGGAATCAGGTCATTATCGGTATTGCAATAGCAGCCATTACTGCGCTTAGGATGGCATTTTCATTTGAGAAAACAGCCGAATCAGCCAGAAAACAATCTATACGCTATCTAAACCTATATACCATTCACGCTCTTACTGCTCCTGAACAGGAGTTAGCAAACTATGTTTCCGACATGCAAAATGACGATCATATTGTTTGGAGTCCTTTAGTTAATCCGGCAGACATAATCACAAGAAAACATCTTGGTGAGCCAGTAGACATAAAACTTACCCGTTGGGAAAGATTTATGTCATGCATAGCCAGATAGTGAATAAACCATTCTGTTTATTCAAATAAAAAGGCTACGCATTGCGTAGCCCGGAATTGATGCCACATCAGCCATTAGACAGACTGAAACTTTTATCTGAGAACGGGGGATGTGGGCTTTATATATGAAAAAGCCCCGTAAGTGCGGGTGTGAAAAGAAAAAGGCCGCTTATGCGACCTTGATAATTCTGAAAATTATTAATCCAACTCAGGATCATCTAATCCTGTATGGATAACTGTCTTTATTGCCGAAGTCACTTCAAAAAACCTGTCTGTCACAGTGCCTTTTGGAATAGTGAACTCATGAGCGCCATTTGCCACACTGACATGCAAGAGTGAATTTTCATACCATAGTGATATTGCAACATAATACCAATCACCCACACACAGCGTGTCATTCACCATCGTCCCCATTTGAAAATTAAGCCTGTAATCCTCATCCAATTGAACTACATGCGCAGGACGATATTCAAGATCTCCTTGCTGATTTATGATGCAAGAACGTACATATGGCTGCTCTACACCCTCTTTATCTTTCCATGATGATGCAGGGAGATCTAAGGATTCATAATATTCTTTCATTAAATCCTGAGCATCACTTTGAAGAAGTTCTTTTCTGGCTTTGTATTTCTCTTGTAACAGTTTGTGTTGAGAGCGAATATCAGAATAAGTAATTGACATGCCTTTCTCCATAGATTCCTGATTACGAACCAGCATGATTACCACCTTTAATGAAAAATTACTATGACATACATACAAAAAAGGCCACGATTATTCGCGGCCTTGGAATTGTATGTAGTGCGTTGTCAATTAATCGCGAGATCCAATCTCTTACCGAGTGCGTTCAACGCGCTTTCTACTGTGTCAATCTTCGTACTATGACGCAATGAAACTATACGTTGCACGTCCTGCGGGCGCGTGCCGAGTTTTCTCGCTAACTCTGCATTGCTTGTTTTTGTTTGCAGCATGGTATTTAACAACAATACTTTAGCTGTAACACTCGCCGGAACGTCAACAAATGCCTCACCCTCATTAGAGGGTATTGGCACCTCACGTTGATCATCAAAATAAAAATCAAATGCAGTGACAAGAGCATCTTGCGCCATTTCTAACGCCTCCTCTCTTGTTTCACCCCCCGTCAACGCTTCGGGAATATCGGGAAACATAACCGCCCACCCCGTTTCATCGTGTTCAAATTTCACCGGATACCGCATATGTATTTAGTGAAGCGCGGCGAATAACTGGCTCATTTCTGAGCCAGCTTTATTATTTAATGCCAAGTTGTTTCAGTATCAATTTCCGCAATGGTTCGGGGATCTCTTTACTGGGGTGTCTCGGCATCGTTGTTTGCTTGCCATTCAGGAAGATTTTTAGATGATTGCTCCCATCTTTAAATTCTGCCCCCTGGGTTTTAAGCCACCGCCGAAATTCGCTTTGCTTCACTACCTCCTCTCCTGTTTGTTTAACTTGAAACAAGTATAAACATTTTTGTTTATAAAAACAAGAGAAATATAAACATTTTTGCTTATATTGTCGCGGGAGGGGATACAAGATAGTAGAAAAAGAAAAACCCGCGCATCGGCGGGTCTGAATGTTCTTTAGTGAGCATAGCTACAATTCCCCACTATTGACAGACAATAAACCAATTGCGGACAAAATGCAAATTGTCGATGTGCTTTTTATTGTGTCACTTTGCTGAATTCGGAGGCGGCCCGGCTTTCTTCAATATCGCATTTCGCCACCAGCTTTTCATAGAATGGCTTCCAATTCCTTCTCCATGTCCTTTCGTTTAAATCGGGCAAGAGAGCCTTAATTGCTGTATATGCCACTGATGACGGTACCCGACTATAACCTCGGCCCGTACAACGCTCACAGATTTTAATTACCGGTGCGCCAGTGGCTTTCGTCGCTTCACGGTCAACCACTTTACCTGTGCCGTTACAGCGACAGCGGTTGGATATAATCCCTTTGCCATTGCAAGGTGAGCAAAGTTCATGCACGCACTCAGTTTCTAT
>NZ_JAJAFX010000125.1:0-4071 GCF_025384845.1 Photorhabdus temperata
CAGTGACGGAGCCGCCACAAAGCGCCAGTGAGCTTCAACCGGCTTCTTTAGCTGCCCGGCCTGAGTTGCCAGTAGCACCGGTGCCCTGTGAGCGCACGGCCTGCGGTGAACTGCTGATGAAAAGCGGACCCCGGGTCTGGCGGATACGGGGGATGAAAAAATCCCCGGTGCCGGATGTGATGAAGGTGAATGTGCAGGTGCGCGATGAAACGTCCGGCCTGTTCCATGTGGATACGCTGGACATGTACCATGCGCGGCATCGTCAGAACTACATCAGCACGGCGGCGCAAGAGCTGGCATGCGAGCCGTCTGTGATTAAACGCGAAGCCGGGCGGGTGCTGCTGATGCTGGAACAACAACAGGATGCCGAGCAGCGAGCGGAGGCCGAAGCCTCAGGGACAACGGCGGTGACGGTCAGCGCGGAAGACGAAGCCACCGCGCTGGCGTTGCTGACATCACCGAACTTAACAGAACAGATTATCAACGACATGGCCGCCTGCGGGGTGGTCGGCGAATCCACCAATCTGTTGACCGGGTATCTGGCGGCGGTCTCGCGCAAACTCGATAAACCGCTGGCCGTGCTGATACAAAGCAGTTCCGCTGCCGGGAAATCGTCCCTGATGGAGGCGGTGCTGAACCTGATGCCGGAAGAGGAACGTATCCAGTACTCGGCGATGACCGGGCAGAGCCTCTACTATCTGGGGGAAACCAGCCTGCAACACAAAATACTGGCGATAGCCGAAGAAGAAGGCGTGCGGCAGGCGGCCTATGCCCTGAAACTGTTGCAGTCCGACGGCGAGCTGAAAATCGCCAGCACCGGCAAGAACGAACAGAGCGGCGAACTGGTGACGCGGGAATACAAGGTACAGGGACCGGTGATGCTGATGTTAACGACGACGGCCATTGATGTGGATGAAGAGCTGCTGAACCGCTGTCTGGTGCTGACGGTCAACGAATCGCGCGAGCAGACGCAGGCCATCCACGCCATGCAGCGGCACCGCCAGACGCTGGCCGGGTTGCTGGCTGACTCGGAGAAAAGCTATCTGACGCAGTTACACCAGAATGCCCAGCGCCTGTTAAGGCCGCTGAAAGTGGTGAATCCGTATGCGCACCAGCTCACTTTTTTAAGCGATAAAACCCGGATGCGGCGCGACCATATGAAATACCTGACGCTGATACAAGCCATTGCCTTGCTGCACCAGTATCAACGTGAAGTGAAGAAAACCACCCACCGCGGACAGGTCATCGAATATATCGAAGTCACCCAAGACGACATTACCCTGGCTAACCAGCTGGCGCATGACGTGCTGGGGCGCACGCTGGATGAAATGCCGCCGCAGACGCGTAAGCTGTTACTGCTGATACAGGCGATGGTGAACGCACAGGCGCAAATCCAGCACTGCCAGCCAAACGAAGTGCGCTTTACCCGGCGGGATATCCGCGCCTTTACCCACTGGAGCGACAGCCAGCTTAAGAATCATTGTCAGCGTCTCACCGAAATGGAATACCTGCTGTCGCATGGCGGCAGCCGGGGGCACCTGCTGCATTATGAACTGCTGTGGGACGGGGAAGACAACGGCGCGGCGCACCTGTGCGGCCTGCTGGATGTCGGAGAACCGGACTCAGAAACGGCAGGCAGTGAACGCAAGTCTGACCCGGAAGGTGGCAAGTCTTCCCTAAGTCTGGGGCAAGTCTGGTCTAAGTCTGGGGAAGAAAAACCCGCGTCAGCCCAGACAGCACAAGGTTCTGCGGGTGCACAAGTCCGGGCAGATGAAAACGCAGTTATCAGGGAAAATAATCACGGAGACGCATTGCCCGTGCCCGACAGGGATAAAACGCCGGCAGCCGTCCCGACAGGTCAGGAGAGCAAGTCTGACTTCAATGAACGCAAGTCTGCCTCAAGTCTGGGTCAAGTTAGGGTCAAGTCTGGGACGAAAAAATCCCCATCAGGGCAGGCAGAACACGGGTTCAGCGTGCCGCAAGTCGGGGTAACGGAAGACACAGTGATAAAAGGAAAAAAGAAAACACGCCCCTTGTCTGCGCCCGCCACTCAATCTCAACCGGAAGTCAATCATGGCAAACCGTAAACCGCGCAAAGGAAGTCTCCTGACCGTCGATGACGTCTACCGTCAGCCGGTGGGTCCGGCACATGACCCGAAGAGCCTGTATGCGTTGCTGCTGCGCTTTGTGGCGTGGCGGCAGGAGCGGAACTGGTCGGAAACCACGCTGAAAGTACAGACCCATCACACCTATCGCTTCATCCTATGGGCCACGGAACGGGGCCTGTACTATGCCGCGGATATCACGCGGCCGATACTGGAACGTTACCAGCGCTACCTGTACCAGTACCGCAAGACCAACGGAGAGCCGCTGAGCATCCGCACCCAACGCACGCAGTTGCAGCCGTTACAGGTGTGGTTCAAATGGCTGACGAAACAGAATCTGATACTGGCGAACCCGGCAGCGGACATTGAGTTGCCGCGGGAAGAAAAACGGCTGCCAAAGTATATCCTGAGCATTGATGAAATCGAGCATATCCTGTCGCTGCCTGACCCGCATACGTTGCAGGGCGCGCGCGACCGGGCCCTGATGGAGCTGCTCTGGTCAACGGGGATACGGCGCAGTGAAGCGGCCCGGCTCGATATCTACAGCATTGACGGGTCACGCAAAACCGTGACCATCCGGCAGGGCAAGGGCAATAAAGACCGGGTGTTGCCCCTCGGCGAACGGGCTTTAAGCTGGCTCCAGTTCTATCAGCAACAGGTCCGCCCGCAACTGCTGGTCACCCCGGACCTTCAATCGCTGTTCGTGGCGATGGACGGGCTAGACGGGTTGCAACCGAACGGTATCACCCATGCCGTGAGCGGCTATATCCGGGCCGCCGGCATCGAGAAAAAAGGTGCCTGCCACCTGTTCCGGCACGCGATGGCAACCCAGATGCTGGAGAACGGGGCGGACCTGCGCTGGATACAGGCGATGTTAGGCCATGCCAGCGTGGAATCCACCCAGGTGTATACGCAGGTCTCTATCCGGGCCTTGCAGGCGGTACACGCCAGTACGCATCCGGCGGAGCAAATGGCCGACGAAAAAGTCAGCGACGCCGATGAAGTGGGTTTACTGGCCGACCTGTACGCCGAAGACAACGCCGACGCTGACACGCCGCCGGACAGCCCGGCGCCGACCTGAAACCTCAATATCCTCTGACCGTCCGTCCGCCCCCGTTAAGTTGGGCGGGTTCGGTGTGGGGGCAGACCGTGGCCGGACTGCCCGTCAGCCTCGGCGCACGCGGGGGTAAATAGTCGTCAGGCGGCCCAACCGCTGACGTCCCCGTTGAGCCGGTCCAGGCCGCCCAACGCCTATTGAACATAATGCGGGGGGAATTATACGCACTGCGCCGGTGAGCCCGGGCAATCACTTGAGCATTGATGAGCGGCTTAATGCGTATAATTGGCATTATGTCTTGCGCCCCCGCGGGTCAGCATTGGCGGGTGTGGCGCACAAGGCTGCGCCTTCTGCTGTCAGCGTCTGAGCCGGCCATCGACAATCCCGCGTGCTTCTTTAGCTGCCGTGTTATCGTCCAGCCAACCCCCCTAAAGGCAGGTCGGCCTGCGGCCTCCGCTCATTGACTTCCCCCCGCCCCAACCCTGCTGCACTGGCTGCGCGCGGCTCGCACTGCGCTGCGCTCCGTTGCTCGTTCCCGTGCTCGCCATCTCCGCCCCGTGCAGCCCCCGGGGGCTTCCCTGAACCCAGCGAGGTCATGCAAAGCCGAGCCTGGTCTGAAACGCCCGTGCCTCAGAGCGTCGCAGGGGCGCCGCTTGCGGGCTCTCTGCCGCCCGCGCCCGCAGAACGGGCGCCCGCCGCCCAAACAAGTTGGGCGACGTTCGCCCGTTGCCGAAAAAGGCGCTACACTGACAAGGGCTTGGCGGGGAAAACCGGCCTTCGGGTACGAAAAGCGCGTCAGGGGGTTTTGAGTTCGGCGACAAAGCAGCACGGGAAAAACCGGGTGGTAACTGACTGAGGGCATTAGGAAAATCGGCGTTCGGTAATCAGCTTCGCAATGGAATGGGTTGT
>NZ_JAJAFX010000126.1:0-3920 GCF_025384845.1 Photorhabdus temperata
TACTCGGTTACCCACAGGGTTTAAGACTTTTGATTTTTATGATGAAAAAACAGGGATAGCTACCAGTGTTAAGACATTGGATACTCGTACTGCGGCGAGGATTAAAGATTCGAGGCAACTCTATACCTCCATAAAAGGGAATATTGATTCAGTGGTAGATTTTAGTGGGTATGTTAAAAAGGGTGAAGAAGTAACATCATCGATGATTTCACAACGAGAGATTCGCATTGCTGTACCAAAAGCCACGACGGTAAATCAGTGGGAGCAAATTAACCGTGCAATAGTTTATGGTGCAGAAAAGAATATTAACGTCAAAATTATAGTGGTGAAATAATGAGTGAGATTTTTAAACGATGGAAAAATGCTAGATGCGTATTTAATGGCGATTTCTACTCAGTAACAGCTTATTCTGGTTATCGTGCACTTAATTTAGATACTTCAAGAGGCAACTATATGTTAACTTCTGATGTTTCTGATGAGAAGTTAGGCATTGTAATTCTGGATGCTCTTTCTAAAAGTCGGCTGATTGATCCCGATGATAATTTTTTTGACAATGAAAAAAAGGCTGAGAGATATAAAGGATGGGTTAAACTCTTAATGGAAACTTACAATTATCGTTCAAAACGTCAGCTTTTTAAAAAAATGCATAACTGTGGAATCCAATTGCTTGATGGTCAAATAACGATAAGACCATCTTGCCATGAAAAATTGGAAGGTTGGTCTGGAGATGGTATTTCTGAATCCGATTATGTCGTCATTCCGGCAAACAGTTCTCCAGAGGAAATTGGTGCAGCATTACGACTGGCTTTTTCACGTTGTAGAAGTTATGTTTGATGATAAAGCAATAGTTTGTTTTCACTGGTTAGTTATGAGTTTTGATTTATAGAGTTAATTAAGGTGGACACGTAATGGTTATTATGTGTCCACTAATTATCTCAAAAAGTTAGCTGCCTTGCCGCTGAATTGGCAGGATGGTTGTGCATTGTTATGCTAGAGGTATATAGGGATTAGGGTTAATAAATCTGGTAGGAGCATAGTTATCATATCCTTTACCCCTGCAATATTCTTTTAACTGGCTTAATGAATTTATTCCTATTTTCTGATAAATTATCTGTAGCCGGGTTTGTACCGTTCTATATGAAATATCTAATTTTCTAGCTATATCTTTAGCGCTTAGTGATTGCAACGCAAAAAATACTATATCGAACTCTCTATCAGTAAATAAATCAGTTGGTGTGCCAAAAGTTAGTGAATCAGGATGCCTATTATTTTCAAAATGATACATGGAATAAAGTTCAAGTTTTTTACCATGACCAACAACCCCAATGCATTTTCCATCCTTTATGAGAGGTGTAATGTTGACCATAAATGGTTGGATTATTTTTTCTTTCCCACCATAAGTGAAAGTGTTTAGTACCGGTATCGTTTTTTTACTAATCATTACGTTTTTATCATTAGCCTGTATAATATCTTCAAACTCAGACCACGGTGCTGGACATTCACTATCAAGCTTACCTTCTATATTAAAACCTTTAGGAAGGCCGCTGTAATAAATCATAATATCATTAGCATAGATAAATCGAGATTCGTTGTCTTTTATGATCCAAAAATCGTTGCTGTTTTCCATGTATGAAATGAAGGCATCAAAGCTTTTTGAATAAACATCCAGATCTTTGTTTACAGAGAAACTCATACTTTTATCTTTCATAATTTCACTCATCATGATTAAACTGGAATACCTCCATGTAAGGTTATCACTTTTACAATGCAATGAGTAATTATGTTTACGGACGATTTTACAGCTTCTGTAAATATCGCTAATATACCAATATTTTATATTGGGTAAAACTTTTCTTATTGATTATGTTTTTAATGAATAATTACAATCGAGTAGTTATTTTTGCTCTTTCTTTGGGTATATTAGTTGAATCCGCCACAACAGTTTGACCTTTTCTGACATGGCTGTCTTGGTGTTCTACTTGTTCGGTTAGGAAGAGTTAGTGGGTTGATTAACGGCGGTCAATTAATCTTTTTAAAAGAGTTGTGTGTCCACCGATTATCTTGAAAAAGCTCAACTTATATATATTAACCTTTGATTCCGAAAGCGGTCTTTAAATCCTTTAATGTGATCATCAACGTCATTGGGTTTAAAGGCGATTCATCAAAACCCACAGATTTATAAAATGCTTTAGCGTCTTCTGAGATAGCATGGACAATTAATCCTCTAATACCAACTAAATCTGCGGCTTGTGTGACGCGTATGGCAGCATCTCTAACCAAATAGCGGCCAAACCCTTTTCCTTGATAATTTTTATCAACAGCCAGACGGCCCAAAATGATTACCGGAATGGGGTTCGGCATATTGCGTTTAAATTTGCTTATCGCTTCTTGCGACATAATTGAGCCGGTAGCCAACGAATAATAGGCAATAACATTTTTGTCTTCGCTTACAACGTATGTTCGTGAGGCATTTCCTTTTTGGTTTTTTGATGCTTTGTTTATTAACCAATTGTCAAGGGTGTCAACTCCTGAATTAAAATTATCTAAATTGTGATCGTCTGTTAATGGGGTTGGGCCATTACTCATCATTGTATCACCAAGGTTTTTTCATATTTGCTGTTTTGATAAGACGTTCATTTGGTGCTGCCGGATCATCAAGTTTAGCGACAAAAGCATCAAAAACTTCTGGAGAAACAACCATAAATGAGTGTTCCAATAGGGTGTTTTCAGCATCACGCTTGATTGTATCAAGGACATATTCGGTGACGGTTTTGCCTTTTACTTTTGCTGCCCTATCGATTAAATCTCGATCTTCTTGCCTAATCCTCAAGTTGAGTGTCTTATTTTTACGATTCTCAATTGTTACATTCATTTTAAATCTCCTTTGGCTGTAGATGGTATAAATAACATACTAATGTAACGCTGTTGACATTACATTGCAAGTGTGACATTAAACCATGTATAAATACCATTACTAAGAAAAAGGTAGATAGTAACAGCTGATTGAATGTTCAACTGTCACATCTAATGGAATAAAACCAGCTACATTTTTGCTACTTGTTTAATAACAATAGCTTGACCTTCTCTGACCGCTGTTCTCAGGCTTTCGGGAAGGTCTGTAATATTGATTCTTGTCACAGCGCTATTATCCCAAATCAGCAATGGTGACTGGAACAAAGTGGTCCAGCGGGTAGCTGGTCAATCCATTATCAGTTCCAGCCTGAATACTACGATTAATGGCAGAAATTGGGAGTCCCTTTGAGTTCAGATTTAGTACTTGTACGATACACCGGCTAATCAATGCGTCGCCAGAGCCTTATAGAAATTAGGGTTGTCTTGGATGATAGCTAACACCTTTGCCGCTAGTCCTGTCGGATTTCGACGCTTTTGCTCCCAGCTTTTAATTGTATCAAGGCTAGTGCCTAAAGCCTCCGCCATCTCTGCTTGTGAAATGTTAAGTTGAGCACGGATAGCTTTAACGTCGGCAACTTCGTATCGGGTCACACGCGCTGCGGCTTTATTACCTTGTTTAATTTCAACTGCTTCTTCAAGGGATGCTTTCAACTCGTCAAAAAAACTCATGTTACACCTCATCTTTTAGTAATTTTGTTAGTTTTTTCATATTTGCTGTTTTGATAAGACGTTCATTTGGTACCACAGGAGCATCAAGTTTAGCGATGAAAGCATCAAAAACTTCTGGAGAAACAACCATAAAGGAGTGTTCCAATAGGGTGTTTTCAGTGTCACGCTTGATTGTATCAAGGACATATTCGGTGACGGTTTTGCCTTTTACTTTTGCTGCCCTATCGATTAAATCTCGATCTTCTTGCCTAATCCTCAAGTTGAGTGTCTTATTTTTACGATTCTCAATTGTTACATTCATTTTAAATCTCTTTTGGCCATAGGTGGTATAAATAACG
>NZ_JAJAFX010000127.1:0-3543 GCF_025384845.1 Photorhabdus temperata
AATCCTCTGATGGGACGTCAAGGTGTTACCGATGGCAATGGATTATTCCGGGAAGAGGATATGCCACCCCATCCGATAACACTGTATATCGGTGCCCAACCCTTGGCCGATGAGATGGAACAGCGGCCATTGCGGGAAATACGCGGTGAAGCGGCGTCGGTGGTGAAGCCCAAAGCAGAAGCTGAAGGCCATCACTATCATTATGTAACTATCGGGCAGATTAGTGATGGGTTGCCGGTGATCAAGGATTGGACAGAGAAAGAACCACCACACTATCATTTTCCGAATCCAGAACCCAAAGGGTTTTATTCCCGCCAGCTAAACTGCCGGCATGTTCTGGAAGTATGTCCGTTTCGGGCCTGGGTTTTACTGTTGCACCATCAGAAAGAGTATTCCCTAGTTAATGCACATAACCAGTGTTTGATGAGTGTGTTGGCTTATGCCGATGGTGATGTCAATGTAGAAGGCTCTGTTAAACATTTTTTTAACCGGCAAATGGTGGATGTTTCAACCTTTCCCTATAAAATGGAGGAATTGTCGGCAACACCTGTGGTCTACGATGTGCCATTTAGTGAACGTTATACTCGGGTGGAGTTTATTGATTCACGAGCAGGAAACAACAAGCAGGGGGATACCCAACTGTTTTATGCGGCCAGTCAAAATGATGTGGTTGTTAGTTGGCGGGGTACAGCCAGTTGGAGAGATGCCTTAACGGATACTACGTTCCAGCCCCTGAAATTGAGCTGTGATGATGAAAAAGCGCTGTGCAGTGAATTTATTCATAATGGTAAAGTGCATAAAGGGTTCTGGGAAGCGTTCAGTTTGGTTGGAAAGCTAAAAGTCCCAAGTGATGAAAATATAGTAGTATTCAGCGATATTCTAGACTTGGTTAAAGGAAAAAAGCTATTTATTTGTGGTCACAGTTTGGGTGGCGCACTGGCATTACTGCACAGTGCACAATTGAAAGAACACAATCCTTGTCTCTACAGTTATGGGATGCCGAGAACGTTAACTCGCAGTGCAGTGCAGGAATTATCTTCTATTACCCATTATCGTCATGTGAATGAAGATGACCCCGTTCCTTCTGTGCCATTTGAGAAAGATATGGATAATGGTTTTTTCAATTACTGGACGCCAGCGGGGTATGACTGGGAAATTATGAAACTCGTGTCACCGTCACCGATTGTTAAAGCCATTAAACAAGCGACAGCCAGTAAAGAAATTTATCTGCATCATGGCAAAGTGGTTCATTTTTTAAAAGCCAGTGCCTGCCCGGAATGGCTGATTGCCGCCAGTAATGTATCGCTGATAACCAGATTAAGTGCAGAGGAAATATTAAGCAATACGACAAAATTGTATTTAATTCCTGAGCTGGATAAAGAAACAGAACACTTGTTCGGGCAGGCAGGTGAACAGCAAAACGCCCTGTTTAACCAGCTCACCCCGGAAGAAAAGGATAAATTATTTGCTGAAAATAAAAATCCTGAATTAAAAGACAAATTAAGTATTCTTAACCACTTTTCATCTAGATATGCCGGTTATATTAATGCCCGTCTTAAAGAGTTATGCGAACCGGATAAAATGACGGTTTATCAGGACAGTCAGCGTCAATTTAAGGAGAAAATGGATGTTTATAAAAAACTGATCCCAGATGCTATTTATTACCGTAATCTCTGTTTTCTGGAAATGGACAAACAGTTAATAACATCGTTGGTCGTCAGTCAACAGGAAGAAAAGGGGAAATTGGCCTTACAGCATTACTGTGATGGTAAGGAACTCTCAGTATGAAAATATTAAAAGTCACGCTGTCATTATTATTGCTGTATTTTATTTACTGGTCGATGGGGGATACTTTTTTTAACTGGCTTTTTCCCTTTTCATCTGAAGGAAAGGGGCCGTGGATAACCGTGGAGGGTGTCGCGCCGAAATACACAAAACCGTATGTGTCGGCAGAGTATATCTCAAAAGATTGTTTTGAATATCAGTTACATGCAGATATGTCTCCTTATAGGGTACCGACCTATAACGGATTGCGCCTGGATGTAAAGGCAGATCCAAAAACCGGCCATTTTCAGGCGAAATTACCCTTCAGTGGTGGAGGCTGGTGCAAATGGAAAATCAACCGGGCTTTTGTGACGGTAGGTTATACCGATGTCAGCCATCTGGTGAAAAATGCTATTCAGGAGGAAGGCGCGGAGGGAACAGGCTTAATCGCCTTTATCAATGACGCAGTCCAGACGAATATTAGCGAAATAGCGGCATTGAATGCTATTGATTTTAGTCCAGTTATTTACCCTGTCCTGAAAGTAGTTGAAGGGCGTCCGAAAAGAATATTCTTACAGGGTAGGGTCGGTATGTATCCCTTTCGATTTAAGTTAACATCAGGCGCTGCATGGAAAATTATCTATAAGCCTAAACTGGATGAAACCAAAATGCCAAAGATTACCATTACTAACGGGAAGGGAGAATGGGTTGAATATCCCGATGGACACATTGAAACTGATACTCAAATGGTAGATACCCGTTACATAAAGTAATATCACCGGAATAGTTGCTTGTTTATTTACTTCAAGCAGAATAAATAGGATATATAGGCACACGCTATACAGATAACGTTGTAGGTATCGAGGAAAACTGACCATGATAAATATAAAAAAATACTTACCGGTATTGTTAGTTATATTAATCTCAGGATGTGCTGACCCAAATGAACCACTTTCTCCCCCTAAAGAGAATCAGTGGATCTCGGTAGAAGGAGTCGCGCCGAAATACACAAAACCGCATGTGTCTGCTGTGTACATATCAAAAAATTGCCTAAAATATCAATGGCATGCTGACATGTCCCTTTATAAGGTGCCGACCTATCACGGATTACGTCTGAGTGTGAAGGCCGATCCGAAAACGGGTTACTTTCAGGCGAAATTACCTTTTAATGGCGGAGGCTGGTGCAAATGGAAAATCAACCGTGCCTTTGTGTCTGTGAGTTATACCGATGTTAGTCATCTGATGAAAGATGTTGTTATATATGAAGGAGGTGGAGGAACGGGTTTAACCGCCTTTATCAACGATGCAGCCCGAACAAATCTTAGCGAAACTGCGGCATTGGATACTATTAATTACAGTCCCATTATTTATCCTGTTTTGAAGATGGTTGAGAAACATCCGAACAGAATATTCTTACAAGGTGAAGTGAGAATGCGCCCCTTTCGGTTAACGTTGGTTCCAGGAGCTGAATGGAAAATTACCTTTAAACCTAAGTTGGATGAAACCAAAATGCCGAAAATCACCGTGACTAAAGAAAAGGAGTGGGTTGAATATCCAAATGGACACATTGAAACCAATACCCAAGAAGTCGATTACCGATATATAAAGTAATCTCATCAGGAAAACTGACCATGATAAATATGAAATGCGATAGTAAGGAACTCCCAGTATGAAAATATTAAAGGTTTCGTTGTTATTGTTATTGCTGTCTTTTATTTATTGGGCGTTTAGTGATACCTTTTTTAACTGGCTTTTCCCCTTTTCATCTACTGGAAAGGG
>NZ_JAJAFX010000128.1:0-3542 GCF_025384845.1 Photorhabdus temperata
ACGCAAACTGAATGGGAAGTTCTCTTTCTGACCCTTCGTTCATTGGATGAAGAGAGTATCAGCGAGGAATTAATAATAAGTACGGAAGATGTGGTTAATCATATTCAGTCAATTTACCGAAAATTTGATTTGCCATTGCATGCAGAATTAAGAGATTTCTGCAAAGAAAACAAGTTTGACCTTTATATTCCAGAAAGATTTGTCACTATTGGTAGCATAGAGTTAGATTAACTATAAACTTAAATATCAATAATCAAATTTTAAGACTAGAAAAATAGGAATGACAATATGAATAGTAAATTAACCATTTCACCTCAAGTAATTAATACATTAGAGCAAAGTAATGAGCCTTGGGGAATAAAGGATAAAAACGCATGTTTTATTTATGTCAATCAAGCAGTTAAACAGCTTCAAAATATTCCAAGTTCTTTTGACTACGAAGGGCTGTATGAATATGAGCTTCCCTGGGATGGTGCCGATTTTGCCAACGAATACATGCTCCATGATAAAAAAGTGATGGAAAGAGAAGAAAGAATATGTTCACTTGAAACACATGTACATGGAAAAGATCAAATTCTGTCATCTTATTTTTTTGCAAAATATCCTCTTTATCATGAAGATGGGAATTGTATGGGTGTTCTATATCATGGTTGGCAAGCTCAGGACTATTCATTAACCCGTCTATACCATGGAAAACTCCCTGCATCTATTATGTTCCAGCCGCCAACTGATTTATTTACTCAGCGGGAATGGGATGTTATTTTCCTTCTTTTACAAAAGTACACCAGTAAGCAAATGGGCAAAATGTTAAATATCTCCTATCGCACCGTTGAAACTCATATCGCACGGATATATAGGAAAATTGGTGTTAATTCCAGTTATCAATTAGAAGAATATTGCCGAACGAATGATTATGATCTCTATGTACCAGAAAGATTTGTGCATCCAGAGAGTAAAATGTTTCTTTAAGCCATAGATTATAAAGGATTTCATATGAATATGAAGAAGAACTATACAATATTACCTCAGATTATTGACACAGTAGAAATAAGCAATGAACCGTGGGGATAAAATATAGTTCTTCAAATTTTATTTATTATGGGTTGGCCTAAATAAGTTACTGACTCTAGGATATGAAAATAAATTAGCTTTTAAAAAAACCTCCCATCTATTATTAATTACCAACCCACTTCTGATGTGGGTAAAAATGTCATATATCCTACACGCTCAAGCAGATCATAAGATATCTGCATACTTGTAGGAATACGAAAATCAAGCAGTGTATATAATTCTTTCCAACCAAACTGGTGCTTCATAATCATCTCTGGAGAATGTGATCTCTCAGGTTCACCAAAATGTTCATGAATCCATTGACGAGACATCATAGGAATTAATGGCGGTGGTAATTCATTAGGGAATTGATATGATAATTTATCACTATCAAGCAAGATAATCGTTACAACAAATAAAACCTTATTATTTCTTCTAAATGCTAGATATACACCTTCTTTGATCATATCTAATGATATATGGTCACTCCCCAAATATCCTTTTGGTTTAGTTTTGTAAGGAATTAATCCCTCATCAAAAATTTCCTGATAGGATTTCCCCAAACTATTAATTAGAACTTCAACGTTGATAGTCATTATTTATACCCAAGATCTAGCACACATGGAACGAAAACAGATATTAAATACAGATAATAGTTTGTTAGCCGCTATCTGCTGAAAGTAGAAAACTAGAAAGAATATTTATACAGAACGCTCAAATATCAACGCATGTACACGAAAATCAGCAAAATACAAAAAGCGAATCTCCATGTTGGGGTATTGATCACCCAACTTATACATATAAGCGTCGTATCCACCAACAACACCAATTACAGGAATTTTTTCTGGGCTACCAACAGAATCAGGTGTTCCCATAAGTGCTCTAACGAGCTTTATCCATTGAATGTAAAAACGGAAGGGGCATTTCCCCGCTATATCCCACCATCATCATAAATATTAACTAACGTAAATTGTATTGATTTTAGTTGTTTTGAAGCATCATCAAAAACCAACCTCAAACCTGACTCCGGGTTGCAAAAAAATTCTTCATACCCTTCAAACATATATTCAAACCTTCCGGCTGGGATAAGTTTATTTTCAACTAACATATCTGCGGTCTTCCCCAAACTATTAATAATTGCAATAACATCTATCATTATTTACATGACCTTTATTCTTGATTAAACCAACTCATCTGCGATTTTATTTTTCAAACTGTTCACAAATGAATTGGTTTTTAAAAATAACCGCCCACCTATTGTTGATTACCAACGCACTTCTGATGTGGGTAAGAATGCAATTGACTTCACTTGTTCCAATAGATCGTAATCAATCTGCATACTAGTTGGTATGCGAAAATCTAAAACAGTATATAAATCAGTCCACCCAAATTGACGCTTCATTATTACCTCTGGAGGCTGTGATTTTTCAGGCTCCCCAAACTGCTCATGAACCCACTGTCGTGACATTTGAGATACCAAAGGAGATGGTAGCTCATTCGGAAATTGATATAGGGGTCTCTTTTCATCAAATAGAGTCAATGTAATTTCTTTTAAACGCTTTCCCTCGCGATAAAACGCCAGAAAAACTCCCTCTCTTACCATATCCAGACGTACCACTTCACCACCAGAGAAACCTGATGGCTTAGTTTTATAAGGAATTAATCCCTCATCAAAAATTTCCTGATAAGTTTTCCCCAAACTATTAATTAGGGCTTCAACGTTGATAGTCATTATTTATACAACCCCCGTTCTTGATTGAGTTTATGCATCTTCGATCTGGCTTTTTCAAGCTGCACCTCTGTTGCACCATAGTTCTTCAACGCCGGCTTTATTGTATTAAAATCACGATCTACAGCGATTCTTAGATCCTTTGCATCCTGTTCTATTTGAGACGGGTTATTTCGTCCCCCATAAGTTGCACTGAACTTCTGATGAATTTCTGCTGGGATGATAATAGCCGCAACATCTTTTGCCATATCTGCTAACTGACCTTCAGTAAGCCTCGGATTTAATTTTTTAAAATAAGCCTCAACAGCCGCTCCCGACGGCATATGATCCGCATGTGTTCCATTCCTCGGTCGCCCGGCAAAGTTTCTATACAAATCCACTTCGAACAATTTCACCGACGGTTTACTCAAATACACATACACCGGCGGCATATTCGGGATCGGGAAGATCAGAATATAATCGCGGAAATCCTTCTCTTCCGGCATCGGCAACGATTCAATATCGCTGCCCACTTTCTCCGGGATTGGCAATACGGTGATTTGTGACGGAATAAACGGCCGTTCTTCATTCCCGGTATGGGCTGGAACCTGAAACTCCTGTTCGTTCGGCGTCCATAAAATCGTTGGCCGATTTTCTCCCGGCTCCCAGAATTCATAATTACCGGTGGTCCGATTCAGTGTCATCATACGAACCGGCACTTTATCCAGACCACTTTCCGGGCCGACGTGATACCCCAGAACCGTCATCCTGCCGCTTTTTTCAT
>NZ_JAJAFX010000129.1:0-3438 GCF_025384845.1 Photorhabdus temperata
GAATATCAATTTAGCCGTTTAGACGTCTGGGCGTATTCCGGCTTTTATATCCCTATAGTGATCTTCTATAAGATCTGAGTTGTTTTTCCTTGGCTGTGCCTTCCCTAACACCCCTTTCAAAGATCACCCCCCTTACCCCCCTAGAAAGTTTTCCCCTCTTCCCCAAACCATCTAAACATCTAGACGTCCAAACATCCAAGTAACCTTTCAAGTTCTTTTCCCCTTCGCTAACTGCGGCTCCTCGGTATAACCCTGACTCGCTCTTGCATACTTCCTGACAAATTCCCTGAGCCGGATATTTGCCGCTCGTCTTGCCGTGTTATCTTTCCGGTATGAAACGGGTTCTTCATCCCAGACCGCTTCATACACCTCGGCATACTTCACCGTGATTTTTGCCCGTGTAGCCGGATCAAGATTCAGTAACATCTCCTGTATCCACTTGCCGTCATCAGGAAAATATTGAGACGGCATTGATACCTGAACATGAGGATTAATAAACATAGCTGTAACTATTGAGATAAAATTTTTAACAAATTCATTTCGCTACTCTTCGCATTGGTGCAAAAGCAAGACTTTCTTTTCGAATGGCCATATCGGGGCAAATCGCTACAGTTGCATCTTCAATCCTCTGAGAGAGAGATACAGATGGGCGGCGAAAACCATGCGCAATTTGATTTAAATAGGCAGTGGTCGTTCCAGACATTTTGGCAATCTGGCTCCATTGGGCAGATGTAAGTTTTTGGCGAAGATTTAGTAACTCTCGATCCATTTATCACCTCTTCTGTTGATATAATTCATCATTAGCAATATGCTAACTATACAAACAGAGAGAAAGATTAGCAATACTGTGAATAGCATTTAGCTAATTAATGAGGTATTTTCAAAATGGAAACCAAAGATATTAGACGTAAAAATTTAAAATCACTTATGGAATCAAGTGAACTATCCCAAGCATCATTTGCTATGCGCTGCGATTTATCGCCATCCATGATAAGCCAATTAATAAATGGATACAGGAACTTAGGAAATTCTCTATCTAGAAAGATAGAAGAAAAGTTAAGTATAAAACGCGGCTGGTTGGATGTTCCACATGACGAAATAATCAATTCAAATGAATTAATCGAGTCACCACCAGGCTCAACTGAAAGAGATAAAAAATTAACTCCACAAGAAGAGCATCTTGTAGACCTTTTTAGGCAAATGCCAGAAAGAGAACAATCAAGAATAATCAACGAATTAAAGGAAAAGGCGGATGATTACGAACGGATCATTAACGAGTTACTGGAAAGGAGAAAACGCACACTGGGATAAATGACTCTAACTGGCGCCGCTAAACTGGCGCTTTGTTTTATAGTTTATTTTTAAATTAATATTATTAATAAACAACAAGTTATCATTAATTTTAAAAAAATTAGCAATTTGCTATTGATAAAGGATTACCATATAGCTATATTCAAATCATCCGGTACCACACTTAAGAGGTGATTAGCATGACCGTAAAGCGAGAGAATCAGGAAATTAGCGAAAAAGTAGAAATGCTTAGTTCAATTTTAGTTGGCTTGCAACGCCTGTTACTAAGCGGTGGCGTGTCAAAGAAAGACCTAAATAACATAATTGGCTCTGCTTTGAACATAAGCAATGAAATACATGTCAAGCTTGAAATTGATAATGAAGGCATGGCTTATAATAAATGTGCAAACAAAAACATTAAAAGTCATACCAAGGTCATTATTAGTGAATCTTATTTATCAAAATAAAGAATGAATAGCGATTAAAGATACACAGCTAAAAAAATTACCAATATAACCTCAAACCGATTACAGGGTAAAAGATGAAACTCAATAAGAAAGGACACGCGTTAATGACAAGTACCAAAGAGTAAGCAGAATTCAACGGATTCAAAAAATGGCTCTGGTACCCGACGCCAATCAAACACCAGAGCCTGAACACTAATAAACGCTGAGGGACGATTATCATGTTCAACACGAATTGTATCACAAAGATTTTCACTTTTGCAGTTATAAGATCACCTTATATTGCCGAGCGAGTAATTACGGGGGTATGCAATGCGTAAACCAATTACTTTAGACGATGCAAAATATCGCTCAGGTTTAGCCTGTTCACTCTATGAAGTCATTATAAATATGGCTAATAAAGAAGAATGCTCAAGCACCCTGACTGATCTCATCAATCTTGCGTGTGATATTAACTATGAGGTTTCTCGCCCCCTTAAAGCGGCCCTAAATAGCGGAGGTGAAGAATGAATAGCAACTCTCTAAATAAGCAACGTAACACTTCTTACATTGAAATAGAGGACGCACTCGGAAAAATAGAAGCACTAGCGGGGGCGGCAGGTTATCTGGATGGGAATAAAGAAGAGGTAATGTTGTGCCGTGAACTTATAAGCGTTATTCATTCAGTTGCCAGTGAAGTGCTAAAAAAGGAGAAAAGTGATGAATGATTTAGCTGATGATATTTCCGATATGGATTTAAAGGTCATGCAGATAGATGCGCTTCTCTACATATGGCAAGAATCATTTAAGAAAAATTGTGAAGAATCCTACTTCATTGGTGTACTACAGGGTTTAGTTCTCGAAGTAAGGAAAGCGCTGGAAAAACTGGAGGGTCAGGCAGAAAACATTAGAGACTCAAAGAACCCTGAAATAGAAAATAATGAAATTAATATCAGCAAGATAAGATTTAAAGATTTATTAGATAAATCTGAACATCTTGAAGCATTAATGGTGCCTGTTAGCAAAGCTGTTACCGACAAAGACGATGTTGCCGATAGGGACAATACAGATACAGCAACATTAACAGATCTCGCTTCTAGACTGGCAAGCGATCTTGCGCAAGAAATAAGAATATTGGAAGGGCTTAAATTATGAAACTAGAAAAAATCGATTATTCCCGTTTTGATGATGACGAGCTTATTAGTGATAGCGGTATTGATGATGCATTCAGCATACATACATTACCCGTCTATGTTGTTAGTCGTCATGGTCGTTATTGCAAACGTTGGAGTCGTGATAGTGCCATTAATAAGCTAGCGCATATTATGACGCAGAAAGTATTTAGCCGAGCCGGACGAGATACTAACTACCCGGTTCAGCCAGTAATTAGTGAAGATAATGTAGTGAACTGGACAATAGGAGAATTACTACCTGAGTATATTTCATGCCAAAAGAGAGCGGTACGACGAATAAGATTACTGCTTAAGCGTCGAAAAGAAATGGATGAACTACGCAAAAAATATATTGACGCTTTCTGTGAATATGAGCGATTAAGAAAAGAATTTATCAACATCACCAAGCAACAACCCGGTTAAAGTTAAGGAGTTAAAAAAATGTACGAAGTTGAAATTATATATCTCTCAATTAACAGTCAGGCGACAACGCTTTGGGTTAAAGCTGGCAACGACGATGAAGCAAAATACGA
>NZ_JAJAFX010000013.1:0-103202 GCF_025384845.1 Photorhabdus temperata
CTGGTTAACTCTTTCAAATTAACCCCAACGCCATCCTCAGTGGCAACCAGCCGGATTTTATTGGCATACATGCCGCCCAGCGCTTTGGTATCAATGGCTAGTTGTGGTTTAGCACCTTCTCCGGCGAGAGAGTTGACTGTGCCGTCTTTTAAGCTGATGCGGTTGGTTCCCTGCGTCAAAGAGAGATTGTTGGCCTGAATCTTGCCATTTAATTCCGTCGCCCGGCTGATGATATCGACATAATCTGTTGCCTTGCCATCCAGCCCTTTGCCGCCAATGGTGATCTGGCCTTGTTTAACTTCTAACGCTTCCAGCGCACCCTGTTTGTCAAACTGGGGTTTACCGGTGGTCAGGGTGGCACCGGCAGTATTGATAAAACCACAACCATCACAGGTAATGCCGTTGGGGTTGGCGATCATTACGTTGGCTTTATTGCCGATAATTTCCAACTGACCTTGCAGCTCAGAGCGCCCGTTGCCGGTGACTTCATTGATAATCAGTTCCGCTGCTTTGCCCTTTAAGTTAGGATTCGCGTTAAGTTGCCCGGCCAGCTGTGATTGGGCCGTCTGAGTGGCGTTATTGAGTACGGCACCTTGAGTGGCAACGTTAAACTCTTGGTAGGTGTTATGGGATACCCCGGCGTCATTCGATGTGGCGATATTGACAACCGGGACATTGCCCTGATTTTGTACCTGTGTTTGGCTATTATCCGGTGTTATCCCAGCCGCAATAGCCGGATGAAGGGGATAGACGGCGGTCAGGTAAATTAAAAGATAACTCGTGGCCCTAACCATCGAGTTGTTGCGTTGATCCATCGTACTCTCTCTTTTCTTAAGTTAATCTGGTTTTGGTGGTAAAACGGGAATCTTTCCATAGAAAATATTGATAATTTGATAGTGTCATAATTAAACTATTCTAATGCGGGATTATTTATCTGTCTGAATGGGTAGTATAAAATGTGATCAAGATCGAGTTATTTAATTCTGATAATGGGGAATGCGATGTATTAAATGCTGAAAAGCGGCGATAAGGCTGGAGATGTTAAATGCTTAACCGACGGTGATTTCCAGTGCCAATGGCGTGCCGCGAGTCAATATCCAGACCCCCAGTGCGGCTCTGTCTCTTAATCAGATCTCCTGATTAAGAGATTGAATAGGGTGATAACTATCAACCCTGTCCTGAAATTAAAACTCATTTTCCCTGTAGTTTATTTATATTTAAATATATTCATCGATATTAACAATTACACTTAATAATTCGATATTATATCAGTGATATTACTACGATTTCCTATTTTAATTTCACTTTTCCGGTTAACTTTACTCTTATCAATTAACAAAATTGATTGTAATGCCCGCTTGATAAGAATATCTTTGAATTGTGCATTGTCAATATTCGAATCCCATAAATCACCATCTGCATCAATACCATCACAGGAAAAAATAAATAGATCGACCTCTAAATTTTTTAATTGTGCAATAAGTGATGAACTAATATAACAAGCATACTTACGATGAAGTATTCCCCCTGAACTGATTAACTGAATATTTTTTTTCTTTGATAATTGATGACAAATACGAATGCTATTGGTAAAAATAGTGATATTAATATCAGGAAGTTGCTTTGCCAGATACCAACATGTTGAACTTGCATCAAGTGCGATTGTCATTCCTTCGCTTATCCAAGTTACAGCTCGTTGAGCGATAAGCGATTTACTCGAAAAATGTCTTTTAACCCGCATGTTAAAAGAGTCACCATTATCCTGTGTTTCCTTGTGTAAGCTTTTTGTTCTTCCATGTAAACGAAGAAGATGACCATATTCCTGAAGAAATCGCAGATCTCGGCGTATTGTTTCTTTACTGACTTGTAAAACTAAGGAAAGTTCAGTGGTTGTTAATGATTCATGGTGATGAAGAAGATCCATGATTTTTTGATGGCGTTCATTTCTCATAAAGGGATCCCTTTTATATTGTGACAGAATGGAATTATTCCGCCCAATATCAGAATTAAAAAATCATGCCTTCTTTGGCAATATCTTTTCACATTTCGTCGTTTTCTCTGTGACGATGATAGCAAAAGCGTTACCATTTCCTATTTTAGCCAGCATGTTTAAAAGGGATGGAGAGAAGAAATGAATAGGAAAATTATTCTCAACAGAAGATTATCTATTCCTGTATAAAATCTTGAGCTAATGAATTATAAGCTTCTTGGTGCTCACCAGGTGTATAAAGTTCATAGTGATAAGAAAACTGTTCACGCGCTTTTTCAGACGACTCATAGCAACCCACACCAAACCAGGCAAAGAAAGAAGCGCCTAATACAGTCGTCTCCGCTTCATTAAGTACTTTTATTGGCAGGTTTAAAATGTCTGCTTTTATTTGATTCCAGAGATAATTTCGGCTACCTCCTCCCACTAACACCAATTCTTTAGCATGAAATCCACTTATTTTTCCTAAAAGAGATAAGTTTTGTTTTAATTGATACCCCAACGCTTCTAATGCAGCACGATAGAAATGGCGTCGTTCAGTATTCAACGTTATTCCACACCATCCTGCTTCGGAGGTTAACAAACGACAATTCATTCTTAAATTATTAGCACCAGGAGGAACAGATAAAGCTTCATGAATCATTTGGATATAGGCCTCCGAAGGGGGAATATCTCGCCAGAAAAGCCGTCGGATCCATTCAAGTACTCCAGAAGCCAGCCATTGTAATCCCGGGTTAAAGATCCCTTTTCTTGCGTCCAATTCACATGTAGAACCCGCATAATGAGGTAAAATATGGGTATTCACATGAGGGGTGCGCACCATCAGAATTTCCCAGGTGCCGGAAGATAAGACGGGTTGATTCAGACCTGCGCCTGAGCCAAATAAAGCAAATTGTGTATCATGTCCAGACGAAATAACGGGAATTCCTGAAGGCAAGTTCAATTTTTTAGCTACCTCCGGGGTTAATATACCAATTTGTTCGCCAGCAGAAACGAGTTCAGGAAATAAATTCTCTGAAATAGAAATAGCATCTAATATTGCTTCACTAAACTGTTCATTATGAATATTGAGTAACTGACTGGTTCCAGCCATCGTTCTGTCAGTTGACATGACTCCTGTTAATCGATAATTGATTAAAGAAGAAATAAACAACCATACATGGGCTTTATCGAAAAGCGCAGGATGATTTTCTTTTAACCAGATTAATTTATAAAGCGTATTAAAATTAAATTTCCCAACACCGGATATCGTTTGTAATTTCTCAGCCGAGAAGTAACGCTCAATATTTTCAACAATAGGGATTGTTCGTGAACATTTCCAACTAATAATTGGATAAAGTAGGTCACCCTTTGCATCGACCAATGTTCCGTCAACACCAAAAGTCGTCACCGTTATTGCGCATATCTTATAACCTGATAATTTGGGGATAATCCCACGACAACAGCCCGCCAACCGTTCTAAAATGGCGTCCAGTGACCATATATGCCAGTGAGGATTGGCTTTATCAGGATCACTGGTATTCGGGGTTGACTCTTTTGCAATCACATTACCCTGAGAGTCAACTGCAATAGCCCGCAGATTCGTGGCCCCACAATCCAAAACTAAAACGACATTTTGCATTATATGCTCTCCTGTTATGGAATAGAGGCGGCACAATTTGTACCGCCGGCAGCCACTATTGCTTATAGAGAGGACCATAGTTTTGGCAGGCTCGGTAATCTGAACCTTCTAGATCCATGCCGTGTGCACGCCATGCAGAAGGACGATAAATGGCTTTCTCATCCACATTATGCATACAAACTGGGATCCTGAGCATAGAAGCTAACGTAATGAAATCGGCGCCAACATGACCAATAGAAAGCACACCATGATTAGCTCCCCAATTCGCCATAACCGAGTACACATCCTTAAAGACACCTTTACCGGTTAAACGTGGAACAAACCAAGTTGTTGGCCAGGTTTCATTGGTCCGTTTATCCAAAACGTCATGGATATCTTTAGGCAATTCTGCACTCCAGCCCTCAGCGATTTGCAGGACGGGACCCAGGCCCTTAATAATATTGACACGACTCATGGTGAAAGGAACGCCGCCTTTGGTTAAGAATTTGCAGGAGAAGCCGCCACCTCTGAAATATTCATGGAGCGCCGGGCGCCATTGCGTTGCAGCCAGGCAAGCATCCACTTCCTCTTCGGTAATTTCCCAGTGAGGCTTCATTGTAGGATGACCTTGAGCGTCTTTTTGGCAACAGGTACCATCCAGCGTTGCGGAGCCTGAATTAATCAGATGGATCACCCCATTTTCAGCTTGCCCCGTGAGTTTTTGGCCCGTGGCGCGCTCGACAGATTCTGGAGACCAGAAAGTTCGAACATCAGCAAAAATCTGTGCTGTCCCTGTCAGCATATGACCAAATAACATCGCAACGCCATTTAGACTGTCATTCTCTGTTGCAACCGTAAATGGCTGACGGATACCGTTCCAATCGAATGAGCTATTCAAAATCGCTTCCGCAGTATCGCCATTGGGGTATTGGTCTGTCCAATGACGTTGCCCCTGGAAACCCGCGACAATAGCGTTGTAGCCGAGAGCTTCTTCGCCATACCCTTTCTTTTTCAGTTTTGGATTGCCCTGCATCATGTCACGAATGCAAATAGCCATGAGTAAACTTTCGCGAAGAATTTGGCGACGACTTTCTGGTGAACGGTGATAGGGTTTAATATTCGGATCTTCACCATATTGGAAATACTTATCTGCCCAAGATAAGGCGAGCTCAAGTTCCTCTTCATCGTATATTTGCTTATCAATACGACGGCGTAATTCCGTCATATCAACAGACTGAATTTTCATACCAAGCCAGGATTCAAAAAAATGATGATCAACAATTGAACCGGCTATGCCCATTGATACGCCGCCAACAGAGAGGTAAGTTTTTCCTTTCATATTGGCAACCGCTAATCCAGCCCGGGCAAATCGTAGCAATTTTTCTTTAACATCATCAGGAATGCGAGTGTCATCACCATCTTGAACTTCATGTCCATATATAGAAAAAGCGGGGATACCTTTTTGCGAATGAGCGGCTAAAGCTGCCGCAAGGTAGACTGCGCCTGGACGTTCAGTCCCATTAAACCCCCAGATAGCTTTAGGTCTCGTTGGATCCATATCTAATGTCTCACCGCCATAACACCAACACGGCGTGACGGTAATTGTCAGGCCAATATTTAATGCACTGAATTTTTCATCACAAGCCGCAGACTCAGCAAGACCAGCAATACAGGTGTCTGCAATAATGCATTCAACAGGGGTACCACAGGCATGGTAAATATGCCCAGTCAATAAATTAGCTGTCGCTTTTGCCATATTCATGGTTTGCTCTTCGAGTGATTCACGTACTCCCATACGACGGCCATCAATAACTGGGCGAATACCAATCTTGGGTAAGTTCATATTCTTTTTCATGCGATTTCCTCATACAAATAAAGTTGTTATTTGCTTTTTTAATTAAACAGATTACTGGGTAACGCATTCGCACGGAATTTTGCGAAAATAAAGATCACAGCAAAACAGAAAGCAGGCACGAGCTCAGCAGTTGGAACGTGACCCACCGCATCACTAACAAATCCCATAATAGGCGTCACGATACCACCCCCAACAATCGTCATGACAATAAGTGAAGAACCATATTTGGTATCCTGACCTAATCCTTTAATGCCTAATGAAAAGATGGTTGGGTATTGAATAGACATAAACATGCTACAAAGGGTCAATGCAATTAAGCCGACATATCCCCCCACGAACGCGGAAATAATGCAAAGGCTCATGGATATCAAGGCATAACAAGCTAATACTTTTTCCGGAGCAAATCGCTTAACTAACCAAGTCCCGCTTGATCGACCAATAAAGAAAAATACCATTGTTGCTGTCAGATAATTAGCGGCATATCCCGGCGTCATACTCGGAATTTCATCAATGGCATAACGGATCAGGTAGCTCCAGCAAGCGGTTTGCGCACCGACATAGCAAAATTGTGCTAACACCGCCCAGCGCCAGTGCGTGATTTTAATAAGGCGTCTTAAAGACTTAAAGAATGAGAGGTTATTGTCGTGTGCATCACTTTGCATGACTGGAAATTTGGTCAATAAAATCAAGAATGTAATCACTAAAACCGCAGCAACGATAATCATATAAGGGGACTGTACCACTAGAACGAGGCTGTGGTTATAGGCATCAAGCTGCTCAACAGTCATTTTATCAAGTGTTTCTTGAGGTAAATGAGGAACATTAGATAAAATTAAACTTTGCCCAAAAATAACGGCGATAATTGCCCCAAATGAGTTAAATGTTTGTGCCAGATTAATGCGAAAATGCCCCGTTTTTTCAGGCCCTAATACTGTGACGAAAGGGTTAGCCGCTGTTTCTAAGCAACCTAATCCGGCAGCGATAATAAAAAGCCCCACAAGGAATAGTGTATAATTCATTGTTTCTGCGGCAGGCCAAAAAAGAGCAGCACCAACAACATAAAATAATAATCCAGTAATTATTCCTGCTTTATAATTTAACTTGTTCATCAATATGCCAGCAGGGATAGGAATAATAAAATAACCAAAATAAAATGCCGACTGAATTAATCCCGCTTGAAAATTTGTTAAGGAGAAAGCTTTTTGAAATTGAGGCAGCAATATGTCATTTAAATTATTTGCCACAGCCCACAAAAAAAAGAGAGAACACAAAAGAGTAAAAGGTATTAAATAATCTCTGTTTTTTTTACTATCCCGCGCTATATTTGATTGCATCGATACATTATCCATAGCACCCTCTCTATCGCAGCTAATACTGTAAGTTTTCCAGAGTCAGTCTTATTTTTAGTCATCTATAAGATAAGAAAATGATCTCAATCACATTTATCTATTCATGCCGATAAATTGTGAACTTAATCACTGAAATAAACCTGTCACACATGCCCGTTTGTATTTTTTTTATTTAATTCGGTCATAAAAATGACCGTATAATATTTTTTATGAAAAAACGGTCAATAAAACCCATAAATGACCGTTTGAGTTAGAAATGAAAAATACGGAATAAAAAAATAAATACAGGTGCTGATAAAACCCAAAAAGTGGTAAAAACATTTGAGCTTAATCACAAAAATCAACTTAAATATTTATTTAAAAACAATAAGGTACTACAACAAAAATAAAGATCAGGCTTCATTTTTTTATTTTTCATTGACTAGCATAAAAGCATAATTCGAATTTAAACAAGGTAAATAATCATGAAAAGAAATACATTGTCTCGTGAAATTATTCATACATGCTTAGAAATGACCCGACTAGGATTAAATCAAGGCACTGCGGGTAATGTCAGTGTCCGTTATAACAATGGAATGTTAATTACGCCGACAGGAATCCCTTATGAACAATTGACTGAAACCCATATTGTTTATGTAGATGAAATGGGTCAACCTGAGGATAATAAGATCCCCTCTAGTGAATGGCGCTTTCATCAGGCGGTCTATCATGCCAGACCTGATGCAAATGCAGTCGTCCATAATCATGCAATTCATTGCACAGCAGTTTCTATTTTAAATCAATCAATCCCAGCCATTCATTACATGATCGCAGCAGCGGGAGGAGATTCAATTCCTTGTGTACCTTACGCAACATTTGGTACCAAACAACTCTCTGACTATGTATTTAATGGTTTTAAAAACAGAAAAGCCATTCTATTACAGCATCATGGGATGATTGTTTGTGAGGTTAATCTACAAAAAGCACTATGGCTCGCGCATGAAGTTGAAGTGCTCGCTCATCTATATTTACAGACCCTAGCGATCCAAAATCCAGTTCCTATCCTGAGTCCAGAAGAAATAGCAATTGTGCTTGAGAAATTTAAGACATATGGTTTAAAAATTGAAGAATAAGATCACTTTGTCAGGTGGTCATTATGGCTCATTGCATGGTTATTAATGAAACAAGTTGGTTTGCGCCAGGTGCAATTAATGGTGATGGGTTTCCCTATGGTAAATCTCCGCGCAGCCAGACCATTGAATAATCCGAGCGGTTTACCAACCCCAGAGGAGAAATCTCAGAGAATTGTGATCGCAGTTTGGTCGTTTATCGCTGTATTATAATATCTCTTCAACAATAGTTGCGCCATAATGGAAGCTATTGGGAGGAATTGAATAAGGACCTGCCTGTTATCCGGGTAGGGAGCTTCTATACCGTCGAATAAAGACAAGAGATCATGCGTAAAGTCACTTTAACTCTGGCCGCAGTAAAACCAAGACTGAAAATGTCACGCATTATTTGTAGGAGGGGTTGAATATTCGGGGTATCCGTATCCTGCGTGCTGCAAATTTAATACCGGCATTGATCATGTTGGTTGAGTCAGGAATAAGGTTTAAATCTGTTGAAAAGGACGTTTTGGCGTCTTTCGGTTCTTATTGCTTTCCTTTTATTAGACGCTGGATCTGCCATAGTTATAATTAATTTATGAGAATGTTCTGAAGGTGGGTATGTTGATATGGTAAAAAAAGCGATAAAGCCGCTGTGTATTTCGGTTATTTGCAGTACATTAATGGTAGCTGGTTATGCTTTAGCCAATCAGCAGAGCAGGCTGATGGAAAGTGATATGCAGACTGAAAAGGTATCTGAGACAGCAATACCTAAACAAGTACAAATTCAAACTTATGCGGCTGCACAGGAAGAGAATCGCAGAGTGCTTCAAAGCTGGTTACCGAAGCAGGTTAAGCCCATTTTCTTTGACCGATTGGTCAGTCTGTATTCATCTAACCAGATGCAACCTTTATGGCAGGACAAAACTGCCGTTCAGCGTTTTGAACAACAACTTTTAGAACTGGCATTGGCTGGATTTCAACCGCAATTCGGCCAATGGCTGATTGAACTCAATGATCCTCAATTGAGCGATATGGGGCGCGATCTCATTTTATCTGATGCTATGCTGGGTTATTTGCAATTTGTCTCCGATGTCAGTCATCAGGGCGAAAACTGGCTCTATCGCACGACGCCATACAAAATTGTTTTACCTTCATCTGCGATCATCGACCGGTGGCAGCAAGCTATCACAGATCGCAATGTGGCCGCTTATGTTGCAGCATGGGTGCCGCAGCATCCTCAATATGAAAATATGCATAAGGAGATGATGAAGCTATTGGCTGAGAGTAAACCGTGGCCACAGGTTTCTGATAAAAGCGCATTAAAACCGGGGCAGAGTAGTCCTGATATCACGGCTTTAAGAGAAATACTTATCCGTACCGGTATGCTGAATGATGCGACAACTGAATCAGGTAATATCTATGACCCTGAATTGGTTGCTGCGGTGAAAAATTTCCAGCAATGGCAGGGATTGGCGCCCGATGGCGTGATTGGTAAACGTACCAGAGATTGGTTGAATACGTCACCTCAAATCAGAGCTGGATTAATGGCGCTTAATATTCAGCGTTTGCGGATTGTCCCAGGGCATGTTTCCAGCGGAATTATGGTCAATATTCCTGATTATTCGTTGCATTATTATCTTAATGATCAGGAAGTGCTGAACTCGAAGGTGATCGTTGGTCGTCCAAGCCGTAAAACGCCAATTATGAGTAATGTGTTGAATAATGTCGTGATTAATCCCCCCTGGAGTGTGCCAACCAGTCTGGCAAGAAAAGATATTGCGCCGCGGGCGGTGAATGATCCCGGATATTTCCAGCGCCGGGGGTATATTATCTTTTCAAACTGGCGTGCTGATGCCAGCGTGATCGATCCTTACACTATTGATTGGAATGTGATTACGCCGGCTAATTTTCCTTATCGGGTATGGCAGGCTCCAGGGCCGGCTAATTCATTAGGCCGCTATAAATTCAATATGCCAAATTCTGATGCCATCTATTTGCACGATACGCCGAATCATAATCTGTTTAACAAAGATATCAGGGCGATCAGTTCTGGTTGTGTCAGGGTTAATAAGGCGTCAGAATTGGCAAGTATGTTACTGGGAGAGGCTGGCTGGACCCAAAGTAAGGTGGATAATACCCTGAAACAGGGCAATACCGCTTATGTCAATATCCCACAGCGTGTTCCGGTTTATTTGTATTATTTGACTGCTTGGGTAGATGAGCAGGGTGTGCCTCAGTATCGCACTGATATTTATGACTATGATAACAGTGCGAGACAAGGTTCCCAGTTTTTGTCAAAGTTGTTGCATTTACAAAACTAAAAATGCAACTAATTTTCATTATTAGTTGTTATAGTGACCAGTGACTTATTTTTTCATAATCTGGGTAGATGTTTCTCCATGGATATAATCGATCATAATCGCCGCAAGTGGCTTGGTGTGGGGGCTGCCGCTTTAGGCTTGTGTTTGTTGCCGGGACACGCTTTTGCGACTCTGGCGACTCCCCGCCCACGAATTTTACGTGTTGACAACTTACATACGGGTGAAACTATTAAAGCCGAATTCTTCGATGGCCGTCGTTACAACAAAGATGAGCTGGCTCGTCTGAATCATCTGTTTCGGGATTACCGGCAAAATAAAGTTAAAACTATCGATCCTCAATTATTTGATCAGATCTATTTGCTGCAAATGATGATGGGCATTAATAAGCCTGTACAACTTATTTCTGGTTACCGCTCACTGGTGACCAACAATCAGTTGCGCAAGAAAAGTAAAGGCGTGGCTAAACAGAGTTACCATACTCGCGGGCGGGCGATGGATTTCCATATTGAAGGTATTGATCTTAAACATATCTGTAAAGCCGCTCTGAAAATGAAGGCGGGCGGTGTGGGATATTATCCACACAGTAATTTCGTTCATATTGATACAGGTCCCGTCAGGACGTGGTAATCGGTGAGTAACTATTTTGTTTTGATGATGGAGTAAATGAAATAATGAAATACCAAATTATTCCTGTGACTGCTTTTATGCAAAATTGCACCCTTATTTGGAATGAAGAGAGTAAGGAAGCGGCAATTGTTGATCCAGGTGGTGAAGCGGCAAAGCTGATCGCTGAAATCGAAGGCCGTGGTTTGAAATTGACCCAGATTTTATTGACTCATGGTCATTTTGACCATGTTGGTGCAACAGCAGAAGTCGCTGAACATTTTAATGTGCCGATTTACGGACCACAGCAGGAAGATGCTTTTTGGATCGAAGGTTTGCCGGCTCAGAGCCGGATGTTTGGCATTGAGGAGTGTGCATCATTTGAACCTGACCGCTGGCTGAATGAAGGTGATGAGTTACATGTTGGCGGGGTCGATTTGTCGGTGTTGCACTGTCCGGGCCATACACCGGGGCATGTCGTATTTGTGAATCATACAGATAAATTGATCTATATGGGGGATGTACTGTTTAAAGGGGGAGTTGGGCGTAGCGACTTTCCGCGTGGTAATCACCAGCAGTTAATTAATTCAATTAAAGATAAACTTCTGCCACTTGGTGATGATTATACATTTATTCCAGGGCACGGGCCAATGTCTACACTGGGTTATGAACGGCAAACTAATCCATTTTTACAGGATGAAGTTCCAAGTTGGTGATGTGGAATTGAATAAGAGCCGGTTTGGGTTCTGGGGATAATAGTTGTCCGATTGGCAACTATATCAGACGATAAAAGCCGCTGAAATTGAGCGGCTTTTCGTAATAAGGTGAATGTTGACTTAGAGTACCGCAACAATGGCTTCACACAGTGGGGCCATATTTTCCAGCGTCAGGCCAGCGACATTAATACGACCGGAACTGACAGCGTATATACCAAATTCCACACGCAGGCGCTCAACTTGTTCTTTTGTCAGGCCACTGAATGAAAACATACCATTCTGGTTAATAATGAAGCTGAAATCTTGTTTTGCACCTTTTTCTTGTAAGGTGTTTACAAACAGTTGACGCATACGCTGGATACGTTCGCGCATGGTGGTCAGCTCTTGTTCCCAGGCGGTTTTTAGTTCTTCATTTGACAAAATAGTGGCGACAACAGATGCGCCATGAGAGGGTGGGTTGGAATAGTTGGCTCGGATAATGGCTTTAGCCTGGCTGAATGCTTTTTCTGCTGTATCGCTGTCACCGGCAACAATAGTACAGGCACCCACGCGTTCATTGTACAAGCCAAAGTTTTTGGAATAAGAGCTGGCGACGATCAGTTCATTATGATTTTTCGCAAAAATACGCAGGCCTTCCGCGTCTTCGTTCAGACCTTTGGCAAATCCTTGGTAAGCGAAGTCAAAAATGGGCAGCCAGCCTTTTTCCGCAGACATTTCTGCCAGTTTGGCCCACTGGGCTGGGGTTGGATCGATACCCGTCGGATTGTGGCAGCAGCCGTGGAACAGAACAACATCACCCGCTTGAGCGTCAGACAGGCTTGCCAGCATGTCTTCGAAATTCAGGGCGTGTTTTTCAGCGTCATAGTATTTATATTCGCGGACTTCCAGGCCAGCGGCAGAAAAGACGTTTTTATGATTTGGCCAGGTTGGATTGCTGATCCAGACTTGTTTAGCGTTAGTCTGTTTAGTAATAAAATCCGCAGCAATACGTAAAGCACCTGTACCACCTGGGCTTTGCGCTGTACGGGCGCGTTTGTCTGTTACCACAGGGTGATCTTTACCAAACAGCAATTCTTGCGTCACATTGCCAAATTCAACCAGGCCGCTAATCGGCAGGTAATTCTTTGTTGTTTCGTTTTCCAGCAGATATTGTTCCGCTTTTTTGACACTAGTGAGAACAGGGGTTTTTCCTGTTTCATCTTTATAGACACCGATGCCAAGGTTGATTTTATTTGTACGAGGATCAGAACGGAAAGTATCGGCTAAGCCAAGAATAGGGTCGGCAGGCGCTGCTATGATTTTCTCAAACATGTTTGTGATTCCAAAGCTCAGGGTTAAGTCTAAAAAGGTAGTCAGGTTAACGCCGCAGAAACAGTTTGCCAACTATTTGTAGCAAAAAGAATATAATCTTGTGAGGCAGTTTGCGGAGTGAGAAAAAGTTTAGATAACAGCAAGAAAAGATAGAATAAAAAAGCAGCGCCTGAGCGCTGCTTTCGTTTAAATATGCTTAACTTATTCAGCTAAATATATTTATCAATGGTAATTAGAACTGGTAAACCATACCTACACCAACAACATTGTCAGTGCTGATGCCAAATGCTTTGGTGAATTCGTTCTCATCCAGCAGGTTGATTTTGTAATCAATATAGGTGGTCATGTTTTTGTTGAGGCTATAGAAAGTACCAACAGAGACATATTTAACTAGATCGTGGTTGCCAGATTCTTTCTCTTCCCCTTTAATGTCACCGAACAGGCTTTTACCTTTAGACTGTACGTATGCCAGAGATGGACGCAGGCCGAAATCGAACTGATATTGAGCTGTTAATTCGATGTTCTGGGTTTTGTTGGCGGTATTTTGCCAGTTTACACCATCAACTTTTCCACCGAAGCGAGTCATATTACGGGTTTCACCGTACATTGCCGCCAGGTAGATGTTGTTGGCATCGTATTTAGCACCGATGTTCCAAGCTTCAGCGCGGTCACCTAGAGCAGCAGAACCATAAGGTTTGTCTTTTTCACCTTCTTTTTCAACAACGCCAAAAGCGGTTTTTTGTGCAGAAGTACGGGCAGAGTTAGAGTATGAGCCACCGACGCTGATACCGTAACCTGCGTCATAAATCGCAGCGAAACCGTAACCATCACCGTTGTCTTTACGGTTGGCACGACCATTTGAGGTGTTGTTACTGTTCTCACCCTGATATTGCAGGGCAAAGTTCAGACCATCAACCAGGCCGAAGAAATCGCTATTACGGTAAGTTAACAGACCTGTAGAACGGCCAGTCATGAAGTTGTCAGTTTGAGCCATGGAGTCACCACCAAATACTGGCAACACGTCGGTCCAGGAGTTGACATCATAAACAACACCGTAGTTACGACCATAGTTCAGTGAACCGTAGTCGGAAAGTTTCAGGCCAGCGAAAGCCAGACGAGTTTTGGTTTCTTCGTCAACGGCTTCTGCACGGTTGCCTTTGATGTTGTATTCCCAACGACCAAAACCGGTCAGTTGGTCATTGACTTGAGTTTCGCCTTTGAAACCCAGACGGGCGAAAGTTTCATCACCATCTTCGCCGCTGCTGTTGTTAGCGAATTGGTGACGTGCTTCAACTTTACCATACAGGTCCAGTTTGTGACCGTCTTTGTTATAAACTTCAGCTGCATTTGCTGCGCCAGCAGCCAACAGAGCTGGGATTACCACTGCAAGAACATTGCACTTCGTCATTATTATTACCCTCATTGGTGTTATATCGGACACCTGCCACTGCCAAAAATAATTCTTTAAAAATCTATGGAACTATTTGTGAGAGTTTAGTGTCGTCTGTTTCTCTGTCAAGTGTTTCATTGGTTGTTATTTTTATCCACTCACAAAGTGCTATAAAAAAGAAAATTTAGTAAGAATTTGCAACAAAGTGTTTCAAAATGTAAATGAAAGATTGTTTTTTGAACTCTGGTCAGTCCAGTTGGTCAAAAAAGTGGAAATGAATTGCTGTCAGTGAAGAGGAGGAATTATCTATTGAACTTAGTAAAAAGAGTAAAATACGGTGTTCGTTTTATCATCAGATTTTTTATAGGTAACTTGCTGATGTTATTGTCTGTATGTCATATACTATTTTTCAACAGACGACTGATGATTATTCTTCTTGAAAAAAGAATAGCGCTCGCTTAAGTGAGCGCTATCACATATTAATTGAGTCTTTTATATTTATTTCAGCTAAATTAGAACTGATATACCAGACCTACACCAACCGCGTTCTTGGTGTTAACTTCAAAATATTGGGTAAATATGTTGTCTTTTACCAAATTGATTTTGTAATCAACATAGGCAGATAAATTTTTGTTGAAGTTATAATAAGAGCCAATGGCGATATATTTTACCCAGTCCTGTTTGGAGAAAAAATTTGTCCCTTTGGATTGAACATATGCCAGCGATGGGCGCAGGCCAGAATCGAACTGATATTGAGCCGTTAATTCGAGATTTTGGGTTTTTGCCGAGACAACATCTTGGTAGCCGAAGGACGTCATATTGTGAGTTTCACCGTACATTGCTGCCAGATAGACGTTGTTTGCATCGTATTTAGCACCAATATTCCATGCTTCAGCTCTTTCACCGCGAGCGACAGAGGTAACGAGTCTTTCGTGAATAATAGGACGGTCAGCGTTGGAGTAGGCTCCTCCCACGCTGATACCGTACCCAATATCATAGGTAGCAGAGATGCCAAAACCATCACCATTACTGCCACCATTCGGTTTGATGATGTCGCCTCGCTTACGAAGTGAATTACGACCATTTTTGTTGCTGTCGTCGTTCTTACCTTGGTATTGCAGGGCAAAGTTCAGGCCATCAACCAGGCCGAAGAAATCAGTGTTACGGTAAGTCAGGACTCCTGTGGCGCGGCCTGTCATGTAGGTGTCAGCCTGAGACATGGAATCAGCACCGAATACTGGCAGTACGTCGGTCCAGACGTTAATATCATAGAGAACACCGTAGTTACGGCCGTAGTCCAAAGAACCGTACTGAGCAAATTTCAGGCCAGCGAAACCCAGGCGGGTTTTGTTGCCTTCAGCGCCGTTTGATTCAGCGTTGCTAGCCTGAATATTGTACTCCCAGCGCCCATAACCCGTTAGTTGGCTATTGATTTGGGTTTCACCTCTGAAACCCAGACGAACATAGCTTGCATCACCATCTTCACTACGGATAGGATCATCCTCTGATTTTTCGGTGGCTTTAGAGAATTGATGACGTGCATCAACTTTGCCATACAGATCGAGTTTGTTACTGTCTTTGTTATAAATCTCAGCGGCGTTTGCTGCTCCAGCGGCTAATAATGCTGGGATGACCACTGCAAAAATACTACCTTTCATTAATTGTTACCTTACATTGCTTCATTAATTACCATCATTGGTGTTATCCGGACTTTTGTTACTTACAGAAATAATTCCTTTAAGAAAATCTTTGAAACTATTTATGAGAGCGCCGTAATTGTCCGTGTCGGGGCACAGTCTTTCATTGGTAGTGAGCTTGATCCACCATTAAATTGATACAAAGTGACGTATTTTGTAACAAAGTGAAAATAATGTGTGTGAAAATGTAAATACAAGCAGATTTTTGATCGAAAATTGGATTAAGGAAATAAAAAAGCCAGCTTTCGCTGGCTTTATATACATAATGATTTTTTAATATTTACTTTATGGAAGTATTAGAAATTGGCGCTTCTTGGAGTACGTGGGAATGGGATAACATCACGCACATTTGCGACACCGGTCACATAAGCGACCAAACGCTCAAAGCCTAATCCGAATCCGGAATGAGGAACAGTGCCATAGCGACGCAGGTCACGGTACCACCAGTAATCTTCTTTATTAAGGCCCATCTCTTCCATACGTTTATCCAGCCTATCTAAACGCTCTTCACGCTGTGAGCCGCCGATAATCTCACCAATGCCCGGTGCGAGAACATCCATTGCTGCAACGGTTTTACCGTCGTCGTTCATGCGCATATAGAAGGCTTTAATATCTTTTGGATAGTTTTTCACTACCACCGGTGCCTGGAAATGTTTTTCTGCCAGATAGCGCTCATGTTCTGATGAGAGGTCAACACCCCAGAATACCGGGTTTTCGAATTCCTGGCCGCAATTTTGCAGGATTTCAACGGCATCGGTGTAATCAATTTGAGCAAAGTCAGAATGGATAAATTTCTCCAGACGGGTGATAACGTCTTTATCTACACGTTCAGCAAAGAATTGCAGATCATCAGCACGTTCTTCTAATGCGGCTTTGAAAACATATTTCAGCATATTCTCAGCCAGTGCAGCGGCATCGTTGAGGTTAGCGAAGGCAATTTCCGGCTCAAGCATCCAGAATTCTGCCAGATGGCGGCTGGTATTAGAGTTTTCAGCACGGAAAGTCGGGCCGAATGTGTAAACTTTGCTTAATGCACAGGCATAGGCTTCGCCGTTCAATTGGCCGGATACGGTCAGGAAAGCTTCACGGCCGAAGAAATCCTGGTTGAAATCCACTTCACCTTTATCAGTTAGCGGCAGATTTTGCAGATCCAGCGTGGAGACACGGAACATTTCACCGGCGCCTTCTGTATCAGCCGCAGTGATCAGCGGGGTTGAAACCCAGAAGTAGCCGTTTTCATGGAAGAAACGGTGCAGAGCTTGCGCAAGAGTATGGCGCATACGGGCAACTGCGCCAATCAGGTTGGTGCGTGGCCGCAGATGAGCCACTTCGCGCAGATATTCAATGCTGTGGCGTTTGGCGGCCATCGGATAGGTATCAGGATCTTCAACTATGCCGATCACCACCACTTTCGTCGCTTGCAGTTCAAAACTCTGTCCCTGACCAGGGGAAGCAACAACTGTCCCTGTGACTTCGACAGAACAGCCGGTGGTTAAAGACAGAATTTCATTCTGATAATTGGGCAAATTATTATTAACGACGGCCTGTAATGGATTAAAGCAGGAACCGTCATAGACGGCGAGGAAAGAGATACCAGCTTTAGAATCTCTCCTTGTACGGATCCAGCCGCGAACGGTGATTTCACTATCAACCGCAACCCGGCCTTGCAGTACGTCGACTACAGGCGCTACGCTCATAAATTTCTCTCTTCTTTTATCAATTCAAGTTGGTGAAAATGAATGCCCCTACACAAGGGGCAGCTTGTTCTATGTTACTTGCCATATTCCAGGAAACAAGTGGAAATCACTAATTTGCATGGTGAATGAGAGGGAAGCGGTTTTTTTCAGATGTGCCGCTGCTTTATTTGCCAGCGACACAGTCGTGTTTTAAACAAAATGGTGTTAACAAGCTTGTTTGACCTGGGGTATATCAAAAGCGGCACGTAGCCGGTTAACAAACTCATTATCTTCACAAATGGTTTTGCCGGGGCTGTCTGACAGTTTTGCTACCGGTTTGCCATTACATTCGACAAGTTTGATAACGATGTTCAGCGGCTTAACGCCTGGAATGTTGCAGGTCAGCCGTGTGCCGATACCGAAAATCAGGTTTATTCTGTTGTGGAAATGGCGATAAAGCGCTAGCGCTTTCTGGAAATCCAGGCTGTCAGAAAATACCAAGGTCTTCGTCAGCGGATCGATGCCCAGTTTTTGATAGTGGGCGATCGCTTTTTCACCCCATTCAACCGGATCGCCTGAATCATGGCGTAAGCCCTGGTATCTGTTGGCAAACTGGGCATCAAAGTCCCGCAGGAAAGCATCCATTGTGATGCAGTCAGTCAGGGCGATACCTAATTGGTTAGGATATTCATTTAACCAACTTTGTAATGCCTCCCGTTGACTGCTTGCCAGTTCCGGGCTGATTTGCTGGTGAGCTTGAAACCATTCATGCGCCTGCGTACCAACAGGGGAGATCCCAAGTTGTTGTGCAAGTTGATAGTTGCTGGTGCCAATCAGGTAAGGGAAATTCTGTTGCAGTTCACTGACAATGGCATGTTGAACACTGTGTGAGAAACGGCGGCGTGTGCCGAAATCCATCAGTTTGAAACCGGAGAGATCGATTCCTTCATTTTCCGCGTCTTGATAGAACAGTTTAATTAATTTGCGAAGCTGGTTGACGGCATTTTCAGCCGCGTTATCCAGCGAGTGATAGCGGTGAACCAGCTCACTGAGCAGCGCCAATAATGGTACTTCCCACATAATGACTTCGTGCCATAATCCTGAAATACGGATAGCCAACTGACCACTATCGGTTACAGAAATATTGACTTGCTGTGGATTGAAACGAAAGGTTTTGAACCAGTCCAGGTAATCAGCCTTGAAAAAAGGCAGGCTGGAAAGATAATTAAACTCAGCATCGGTTAATGCCAGATCAGCCATCATATTAACCTGATGGCGTAATTCTTTGGCATATTCACCCAGCAGTTCATCACCGCGGCAGCGAAACTCTGCAACAACAGGCATGTGGCTGTAGTGGTGGTACACTGCTTGTTGCATATGAAGTTTATAAGCGTCAGTATCAAGCAGTGATTTAATAATCGGGGTAGCGTCTAGGGTCATAGCGCGTTATGCATCCTCACGGAGCCTATTCGTGTCAGCTAAATCGATAAAGTTGGAAGAGTATACCGGGATTATTTTGTTATTGAAGTCACATAACATCATATCATTCACCATGAAGATCGAAATTAAAAAGGTCTTTGGTTAAATGTTATCATGTTATTTGATCATTAAGTGATAACAAGCACCAAATTAGCAAACTATTCTTTACATAACATCATACGTGTTCTTAATGCATGTTTAATGCCAGAAGGTGCGTTATTTCACTCTTGAGCTTTAACCTCTTTCTGTGGCAGCGTAAGATTTGGTATTGAATTAATTCCATAAGTACGAAACGACAAAAAGGTTTCTTATGACACAACAGCGACAAGCTAAATACCGCCGGGATTATCGCGCTCCGGACTATACGATTTCTGATATTGAACTTGATTTTAATCTTGATGCTGATAGCACAGAAGTTACCGCCGTTAGCCAGATAAAACGTCTGAGTCATGAAATAACGCCGTTGGTGCTGAATGGTGAAGACTTAACATTGAAAAGTCTTCATGTAGATGGTCAACCGTGGGAACATTACCGTGAACAGGATGAAACTCTGGTCATTGAGCAGTTGCCGGCTCAGTTCACTTTGAAGATTGTTAATGAGATCCACCCAGCGAAAAACACCGCTCTGGAAGGTTTGTATGTCTCTGGCGATGCACTTTGTACCCAGTGTGAAGCCGAGGGTTTTCGCCACATTACCTACTATTTTGATCGTCCCGATGTACTGGCTCGTTTTACAACCCGCATTACAGCTGATAAAGCCAAATATCCGTATCTGCTTTCAAATGGTAACCGGGTTGAACAAGGGGAAACGGATGATGGGCGTCATTGGGTGAAATGGCAGGATCCATTCCCAAAACCAAGTTATCTGTTCGCGCTGGTTGCGGGTGATTTCGATGTTTTGCGCGATACTTTTACCACCCGTAGTGGCCGTGAAGTTGCACTGGAGCTGTTTGTTGACCGTGGTAATCTCGACCGGGCTGATTGGGCAATGACTTCCCTGAAAAATGCCATGAAATGGGATGAAACCCGTTTTGGTCTTGAGTATGACCTTGATATTTATATGATTGTCGCGGTGGATTTCTTCAATATGGGCGCAATGGAGAATAAGGGCCTGAACGTTTTTAACTCCAAATATGTGCTGGCAAAATCTGAAACGGCGACGGATAAAGATTATCTTGGTATAGAAGCCGTGATCGGCCATGAATATTTCCATAACTGGACCGGTAACCGTATCACTTGCCGCGATTGGTTTCAGCTGAGTCTGAAAGAGGGATTGACGGTATTCCGTGACCATGAGTTTAGCTCTGATCTTGGCTCCCGTTCTGTTAATCGTATCAATAACGTGCGCGTTATGCGTGCGGCCCAGTTTGCTGAAGATGCCAGCCCAATGGCGCATCCAATTCGCCCTGATAAAGTGATTGAGATGAATAACTTCTATACAGTGACTGTGTATGAGAAGGGCGCGGAAGTTATCCGTATGATTCATACCCTGCTGGGTGAAGAACAATTTCAGGCAGGGATGCAGCTTTATGTTCATCGTCATGATGGCAGTGCTGCAACATGTGATGATTTTGTTCAGGCAATGGAAGATGCATCAAATGTGGATCTGTCTCTTTTTCGTCGCTGGTATAGCCAATCCGGTACACCGGTGCTGACAGTTCGTGATGAATATAATGCGGAAAAGCGGCAGTATAAGTTGCATGTCAGCCAGATGACGCCCCCTACCGCCGACCAAAAAGAGAAACAACCTCTGCATATTCCACTGAATATTGAGCTCTATGACAGCGAAGGCCATGTGATTCCGTTGCGTTATGATGGTCAGCCGGTTCACCATGTGTTGAACGTAACCAATGCAGAGCAGACATTTGTATTTGATGATGTGCCGTCATTGCCGGTTCCTTCTTTATTACGGGAGTTCTCGGCGCCAGTGAAATTGGATTACCCGTTCAGCGATCAGCAATTGGCATTTTTGATGAAACATGCCCGTAATGCGTTTTCCCGCTGGGATGCGGCTCAGTCACTGATGGCAAACCATATCAAGTTGAATGTTACCCGTTACCAGCAGAAACAACCGATCGAACTGCCAATGCATGTGGTAGATGCTTTCCGCTCGGTGTTACTGGATAGTGACATTGATCCGGCTCTGGCTGCTCATATCCTGGCTTTGCCGTCAGAAGGTGAGATGGCGGAATTATTTACGATTATCGACCCAAAAGCGATTCATGAAGTTCTGCATGCAATCACCCATACTTTGGCGCAGGAAATGGCGGATGAGTTTGCTGCGGTTTATAACTCTATCAATATAGGCGCATACCGCGTCGATCATCAGGATATTGCCAAACGTTCTCTGCGTAATATCTGTCTATACTATCTGGCCTTTGGCTCTCAAGAGCAGGCCGATAAACTGATATCAAATCAATATCGTCAATCTGACAATATGACTGATGCATTGGCGGCGTTATCTGGCGCGGTGATAGCGGAACTGCCTTGCTGTGATCAACTGATGGCGGAATTTGATGAGAGATGGCATCAGGATGGCTTGGTGATGGATAAATGGTTTAGCTTACAGGCAAGTAGCCCGGCGGCAGATGTTCTCGCTAGTGTGCGTAATCTATTGAATCATCGTTCATTTAGTATGAGTAACCCAAACAGAGTGCGTGCTCTGGTTGGTGCATTTGTTAACAACCCGATGGCATTCCATGCTGAAGATGGCAGTGGTTATCAGTTCCTGTTGGAAATTTTGACTGATCTTAACAGCCGTAACCCACAGGTTGCTTCCCGTTTGATTGAACCGTTGATTCGTCTGAAACGTTATGATGGAAAACGCCAAAGCATGATGTGTAATGTGCTGGAGCAATTGAAAGGATTGGAAAATCTGTCTGGTGATCTGTTTGAGAAAATCACTAAGGCGTTAGAAAGCTGATAACCATTTATCGGGCTAATGGTTATTTAGCCCGATATTCTTTTTGACTTGTTGTCCAGAATAATAAATTTATTCTTGCCATCGTTTACTTTCGGATCAGATCTTATTAAGATGCCCGGCGCTTAATTTACGGCAGTCACTCCCTGTTATCTTGATCTCAGGAGATCGCATGTATTACTCTCTCATCAGGAAGGCGTTGTTCCAGCTTGATCCGGAACGGGCGCACGAGTTAACTTTCCGCCAGCTCAAGCGCATTAGCGGTAGTCCTTTCGAATTTCTTATCCATCAATCAGTTGCTACGAAACCCGTCACTTGTATGGGCCTGTCATTTAAAAATCCCCTTGGTCTGGCCGCAGGTCTTGATAAAGATGGCGATTGTATTGATGCATTTGGTGCAATGGGATTTGGTTTTATTGAAATTGGTACTGTAACCCCACGAGCTCAGACAGGAAACGATAAACCCAGATTATTCCGTATTGTTGAAGCTGAAGGGCTAATTAATCGTATGGGCTTCAATAATCTTGGTGTCGATAACCTGGTGGAAAATGTCAAAAAGGCAAAATATGGTGGAGTTATTGGGATCAATATTGGTAAAAATAAAGATACGCCTGTAGAGCATGGGAAAGATGATTATTTAATCTGCATGGAGAAAATTTATCCTTATGCCGGCTATATTGCGATTAATATTTCTTCACCAAACACGCCAGGTTTAAGAACACTGCAATATGGCGAAGCGCTGGATGATTTATTGTCTGCGATTAAAGATAAGCAGGGTGAGCTTCAGCAAAAATATCAAAAATATGTTCCTGTTGCGGTAAAAATCGCACCAGATCTTTCTGAAGAAGAGTTGATCCAAATTGCAGATAGTTTAATTCGTCATAATATCGATGGTGCTATTGCAACTAATACAACATTAGACAGGAAATTAGTTGAGGGTCTTAACTATTGCCAACAAGCTGGTGGATTAAGTGGCCGACCGATTCAGTTACGTAGTACAGACGTTATTCGCCAGCTCTCTCAAGAACTAAGAGGTGAAATTCCTATTATCGGTGTTGGAGGAATAGATTCACTGACCGCGGCCAGAGAAAAAATAGCCGCAGGGGCCTCTTTAATACAGATTTTCTCCGGATTTATCTATCATGGTCCAAAATTAGTCAAAGATATCGTCAATCATATCTAAATTTTGTTGTTAATTTATCATTGGGGGTTTATTTTTACCCCCAACTCGTCTATATTTGCTCTGATCGTCTAAATTTTTATCAGTCCTTCATATACCTAGCTATATGGCAAGGCTTATTTCACTGAATAGCGGACAAGTTATTTACAATCTGTTGAGTGCATCTATTTAGCGATGTCAGTTTTTTTGCATAATAAGGATAACCCATGAAACTCAAACCTGATGACCAATGGCGCTGGTATTTTGATACTGACCATGACCGCGTAATGCTCGATTTGTCTAAGGGTATGGTTTTTCGTTCCTGTTTTCCTGCAAAGATGCTGACGCCTTATGCAATGGGAGAGACTTCATTTTCTGTAGAAGATGCGGCGCTTTATTATTGTTTTGAAGAACAGACACGTCGGATTAATATTTCAGATGAGTTCAGAGCTGAATTAATTCTTAATGCGTTAGTTGCTTTTCGCTTTATAAAGCCGCAAATGCCAAGAAGCTGGTATTTTTCCCGGTTTGCTATGATAGAAAAGCCTGTACAAGGAGAGTTAATTCAGGTACGGCTTCAGGATTGCGGAACAGAGGCTATATTTCTGGTGGCGGAGGCTGGAGATAGTGCGAGTCTTTGTTTGCTGGCTCAACCGAAATTAACGTTATCTGATCGCGTAATGAGCTTTTGCGATCCAATCAAAATTATGAATGATCGATTGATGCCATTTGTGGAACCTGTTCGTATGCCAATTTATGGCACTGCGGTTTGATTTGAGTTTAAGATCTATTTGCTCTGCGATTCCTGGAAGTAAAACCACTTTTTGGAATACAACGACAAGCCAGAGTATAATTACCGTTGTTAATTGAGAAAATGGTTCTTTATCATCTGAGGAAATTTTACTATATTTACACCTTCCTGCCGGATATCTGTAAAGCACTTTTATTCCTTGTTGTTCTCGCTGTTTGAAAATGATCGGTTCACTATTACAGTGGAAACCTACCCATGATATGTAATAGTTACAGATCACCCATTGCAATATTTTCCATTGTTTCAGAACAATGATAATAGAGTGGAGTAGGGGATATGGCCGGCTTGGGAAATAAAGAAGCGCTTTAAGTTAATTTCCTCCACTCCTTGGAGTATGTATCATCTGTTCCCTTTCCTGACTCTTTTCTGTCTTCCTATTCTTTAACAGAATTGAGTAAGTAGTGTAAGAAGTTATTGGTTAGGTAGTTAATGTAGTACGTCCAGGATAGATAAAGCCGTTTGCCGAAAACAATCATAAGCTTCTGCCCAAGGGACTCTGCTATTTTCAAAGACCATCGGTATCACGAATTGCTGGTAGCGTTGCTGGTATACGGGGTTATTTTCCAGTTCCTCCAGCCCAGCCCTGATTTCATCAACAGGTGAAATCTGAAACTGGGGATACTGGCGGCCATAGCGCTGAATATCTTGTTTAATGGCCTGTTGTACAAAACGGGCAAGCTGGTGGGTATTCGTTCTCTGCGCATTCACAATACAGTAGTTATCATGCAGATGGCGCACTAGTGATTCGTCATCTTTTCTGTCGATATTACGCATAAATGCGGCAGTCCGCCTCAACATAGCTACCAATTTTTCGGCCTGTGTGCTGATAATTGTCACGCAAGGAAACCCTGCAACTACTCGCCCTTTATCTGTCAGTTCCGCGACAAATGAGCGGATATCACGTTGTTCCGCTGTTTCCAGAAGATCAGACTCCATCAACTCCAGTTTGATAAATGGCTTCAAACAAGGAGCCTGTACAACGTGCTGGGGATAGAGAATCGGAATATCATTGTAGCGGTATTCATCCCGTGTAATCTTTGGATTGCTATCGTCAAACCCAAAAAGACCAGATGTTGTAATGGCCTCTGATATCGTCTGGAGAATAGCCTTTCTGATATTTTTGCGTTGTGTCCGCGAATAATGGGTATCTGCTAAGAAGTTAGATTGTGGAACCAGTTTGATATCCACATCTTCAGACATCCGATTGAGCGTAATCCCGGCTTTTGCCAGGGCTGTCCCGCCAGCAAACACCAGCTTATGAGTATCAAACACTAAAGGCTGGAGAAGACGAAGCAGTTCAACGACGTAGTAATCTTTTTCCACAATAGAAACTGATCCGATACCTAGCGCATCGGCAACATCCGAAAATAAACCAAGTAAATCATCCATTTAACCGACTATTCCCTACGGATAACACACGTTTAAACCGAGGTGTGATTTTGATTTGAGTATAAGCAGGAACCTGTGTTGATTTACCGTTTGTATAAGCAGCAGAAGCACCATCCAGGCAGTATCTCACTTTTAAACGTTCCAGCGCTTCAAGAATGACAGCATCAGAGCCTCCGGGCGAAGCAGGCATAATTTTCCCGGTAATGGCGTTTTTCCGTGCTTTTGTGTAAATACCATATCCCACTTTAAGCAGTTGGCCTTCTTTGACCAGAGTGCGTAGTACCCTTCCTACCTGATCGTAACCGGCAATATCCTTAAAGTCATTGCGGGTGAAGACATATCGTTTTGATCGTTTCAAGCGTACCTGAATTCGGGCCTTGATAGTCATGGGATATCTCCAGAAAATATTATCAATAAGAGTAGCAAAAATACGACACTTTCACCAGCAAACGTGCGTATACGACACTTGATTATATATCCGCTTGGCACATTGATTCAGGCTGTATATCCGCCAAATCTTTTGTATTTGAACATATTGAACACTCCATAACAAAGCACACGCCTGCCGGAGTGGTAGGCGTGTGATGCGGTCAGTTGGAGGATTGGAAAGGAGAAACAAAGCATTAATGGTTTTATTGTTCAAGAATTAATTGTTCTACGTGCTTAGAAATCTCTGCCAGCGCATCGTGGCTTGCGTAATCTTTTTGGACGATTTGTGCGCGTTGTTTAAACAAGTTTGTACGCAGCATGTTTTCTACTGTTTGCTTAAGCTGAGATTCAGTTGGTTGTGCTGTATCCAGATTAATACCACATCCAGCCCATACGACGCGAAATGCTGTTTCCTGTTTGCCTTCTCCTGTATCGGCAATGAGCACCGGTGTACCGTGGTTGAGGGCGTAATTAATGGTTCCATAACCCCCATTGGATATTAGCAATGAAGCTTTTGTTAGCCAGTGCTCAAATGAGATAAATTCTTCAATACGTGCGTTGTCAGGTATGTTCTCCTGCCGTATTTCTACCGATCTACCACCGGTGGTTGCCAATACACGTACCGGTAATGTAGCCAGTGCACGCAATGTGGGGAAAATTAACTGGTTTAGATCGGTATTCGACATGGTGCCTTGAGTGACTATAACCAATGGTCGTGGATCATCTTCTTCCCATAATTGAGGTGGTGGTGCTGTCGGTGCGGGGTTGGGGAGTGGGCCAATAAAATGGACTGTATCAGGCAATCCTTCTCGTGGGTATTCAAATGCCAGGGTTGAAAGTTGCAAAAAGCGATCAGAGCCCAAAATGACTTCATCGTTGAAAAATCGGGTTAACGTCGCGCATCCTGACTGAGCTAATGCGTCATTGAAGCTATCTTGTACTTCGGTTTTTAGTTGTCGGGTCTCCTCATCCACGAGTTGTTCATGTGTCAATTCTGATGGTAATAATGCGGGTGGGATACGTGGCCCCCAGAAAATTGAATCTTTTGAAGAGTAAGCCAGAGGCGTTATGCCAATTATGATCACTGGAAGGCGATGAGCTTTTTCTTTTTGCAGCAGTGGCAATACGCCATAAAAGCAGTTCTCGGCTATAAGTAATTCTGCTTTCTGTTCATGGATGATTTGTTGTAGCTGGCGGTCGAGGAATGGGATTGGACTACAGAAGAAATCTTTAAATGCTAGTGCCATTTGCAGATTTCCTGGTGGAAGGTGAGCTCGGTCAGGAAAACGTTGCTTTAAGTGGCGGTAATCAAAGTCTATCTGATCATCAAAAGGGATAAATTTTGCGTTTAAATCTTCTACCTGTTGGCGAAATAACGCGCCAGTGAATACAGTTACTTGATGTCCTTGTGTTATCAGTGATTGAGCTACCTTTAACATCGGATAGACATGCCCGGGTGTTGCAACCGCTGTAATGACAATACGTGCCATAACTTACTCCTTCATACTGTTTTGATTTAATTACGCTAGCTCCTGACTAAGAGGGTGATCACCTTATGACTACTGTCATGAATTCATTGTAGTAATAATAATTTATTATAACAATAATCACTATGATTTATTTTTTCATGCAGTTATGAAATATGCCGATTTCCTCCCCCCTTTTAGTCTGTGTTAGCACCAAAATGGAGAGGAAAGATGACGGTATCTAGGGCTTAGTTAATGCGGCTTTATTCAAGAATTAATTGTTCTACGTGACGGGATATTGCTGCTAATGCATCATGTCTTGCGTAATCTCTTTGGACGATTTGCGAACGTTGTTTAAACAAGTCTGTACTCAGCATATTTTCCACGGTTTGCTTAAGTTGAGATGCAGTAGGATGTGCTGTATCCAGATTAATACCGCATCCAGCCCATACAACACGAAAAGCAGCTTCTTGCTTGCCTTCTCCTGCGTCGGCAATGAGCAACGGCGTACCGTGGCTGAGGGCGTAGTTAATTGTGCCATAACCCCCGTTGGATACTAGCAGTGAAGCTTTCGGCAGCCAGTGCTCAAAGGAGATAAATTCTTCGATGCGGGCGTTTTCAGGTATATTCTCACGCAATGTTTCTACCGATCTGCCACCAGTGGTTGCCAATACACGTACAGGTAATTCAGCCAGCGCATGTAAGGTGGGGAAAATCAACTGATTGAGATCTGTATTGGAAATGGTACCCTGAGTGACTATAACCAATGGCCGTGGATCATCTTCTTCCCATAATTGAGGCGATTCTGCTGTCTGTGCAGGGTTGGGGAGTGGGCCAATAAAATGGACTGTATCAGGCAATCCTTTTCGTGGGTATTCAAAAGCCAGGGTTGATAGTTGCAAAAAGCGATCGGAGCCGAAAATGACTTCATCGTTGAAAGATCGGGTTAACGTAGAGCAGCCGGACTGAACTAATGCGGCATTGAAGCTATCCTGCACTTCGGTTATCAGCTGTCGGTTTTCTTCATCCACTAATTGTTCATGTGTTAATTCTGGCGGTAGTACTGCGGGTGGGATACGTGGTCCCCAGAAAATTGAATCTTTCGAAGAGTAAGCCAGAGGTGTTATGCCAATGGTGATCACTGGAATACGATGGGCTTTTTTTTCTTGCAGCAGTGGCAATATGCCGTAAAAGCAGTTCTCGGCTATAAGCAGATCTGCCTGTTGTTCACGGATAATCTGGCGTAGTTGGCGGTCGAGAAGTGGGATTGGGGCGGAGAAGAAATTTTTAAATGCCAGTGCCATTTGTACATTTCCTGGTGGAAGTTGTGCACGGTCGGGGAAATGTTGTTCTAAATGACGGTAATCAAAGTCCACTTGCTCATCAAAAGGGATAAATTGTGCACTTAAAGCTTCTGTTTGTTGGCGAAATAATGCACCGGTGAATACTGTTACCTGATGTCCTTGTGCTATCAGTGATTGAGCGATCTTTAACATCGGATAGACATGTCCGGGTGTTGCGACCGCTGCAATGACAATACGTGCCATAACTTGCTCCTTCATACGGTTTTGATTGAGTTGCGTTAGCTCCTGTTAGAGTGTAATCATTTTATGACAGTAGTTATAAATTCATTATGGTAATAATTAATTCATTATAGTAATAATCATCGTGCTCGATTTTTTCAGGGAATTATGTATGTAGTTTATGCAATTCAGGACGTTTTATCGAGTCAGCCCGCGTGCCGGCTTACGACACGGCGGTCTGATTTGGGATTAAGATCTATTTTCCGTCGCTGCTTCCAAGAATGAGATCATTCTTTGGAATACAGCAGCAAGCGAGGATATAGCCATCATTCTTAATTGCTGTGGCTTTTAATGGGGAAACCTCTCCTTTTACTAAAGAAATTTTACAGCATCCACACAGGCCCGCCCGACATGAATAGGATATTCTTATTCCTTGTTGTTCCAGTTGCTCTAAAATGATTTGTTGATTGTTACCTGTAAAAGTTTGTCCGTTATATTCAATAGTGATAGATTGTTCATCTGTTTTTGGCGCATCAATGTCTTCAGCTTTTTCTCCGCTGCGATATTTACGGGGATCTTTTTTAGCTAATATTGTGACATTGTCCCCAATCCGAATAATACCGCTGGAGCGGGCAATTAAATTCTGACCAAAATCGACATCATCATTTTCTGCTGTACGGAATGATTGCAATGTCGCTAATGGTTCTCCGTTTGGATTTTTAATTCCTTTGTCAATGCTGACGGTTGTCAGAATACAGCGGCTGCATGGTTTGGGTAAATCAAAGATAACATCCCCAATTTGGATTGATTGCCAACTGTCTTCGGCAAATGCTTCTGCACCCGTAATAACGATATTTGGGCGAAATTGCTCTAATCTAATACTGGCTGGGCAACGTTGTTGCAATGAATGAAATGAAGCTTCATTAATAAGTAAAAATGGATAACCATCCGCAAATGATAATGGAATGTCAGGATGTTTTTTTACTCTTCGGGTTAATTCATGGCTTAACCAACGCAATTGTACCGGAATGTCGAAAAAACCGCTTAACCACTGATTAACTGTTTCTGGCGCAATGAGAGCGGTGAAATGATTACCCCATACTTCCGTGGGTTGCTGTTCAGGCAGGAAATCACTGTAAAGTACAGAGGCGTTTTCTCCGTTAGGCGCACGCAGATAAATACCATTATTTAACATAGCAGGGGTGAACAGCAGCATTTGAGGATACTTACGTGCGGTAATAAAAGTCCCGTCTGTCGTGGTGAGCATAAAATTGCGGTCAAATATAAGGCCGCTTTCACTGACTAATGCATGGGAAAGCTGCAAACCACGCATAGATTTTACCGGGTGGGTGTACAGGCGAGACAGTGTGATCATCCATTAATCTCCATGAAACATTTTTACATGCGCAACTTTATGACATGTCACCCGGATTAGCTATAATGCGTAACAATTTTCTTTTTGGTGATATGCAATATGAACTCTCTGTTTGCCAGCACGGCGCGCGGATTAGAAGAACTTTTAAAGAACGAACTGGAAATGCTGGGTGCGCAATCATGCAAAATTGTGCAGGGCGGAGTTCATTTTCACGGTGATGACAGCGTGATGTATAAAAGTCTGATGTGGAGCAGGCTGGCGTCACGCATTTTATTACCGCTAAACGAATTTAATATTTACAGCGATTTAGATCTTTATCTTGGGGTTCAGTCTATTGATTGGAGCCAGGTTTTCTCTGTAGACAGCACTTTCTCTGTGCATTTCAGTGGTACAAATGAAGAGATACGGAATACCCAATATGGCGCGCTCAGAGTTAAAGACGCCATTGTTGATAGCTTTATCCGTAAGCTGGATCAGCGTCCAAATGTGGCAAAGCAGCAGCCGGATATCCGTATTAATGTTTTCCTGAATAAAGAAAAAGCCAGTGTTGCGCTGGATTTGAGTGGTGAAGGTCTGCATATCCGCGGTTACCGCGATCTTGCCGGTCAGGCTCCGCTGAAAGAAAATCTGGCGGCGGCGATTATTCTGCGTTCAGGTTGGCAGGTTGATACTCCAATGGTCGATCCCATGTGTGGTTCAGGCACATTATTGATTGAAGCGGCAATGATGGCGACTGATCGGGCGCCAGGGTTGCATCGTGATCATTGGGGTTTTACCGCTTGGTTGAAACATGATGAAGAAATATGGCGTGAAGTCACTGCGGAAGCACAGATCCGTTTCCGTAAAGGCCTTCAAGAGACAAATACCCGTTTTGTTGGTTCTGATATTGATCGCAGAGTGCTGGATATGGCGCGATCCAATGCCCGCAGAGCAGGTGTTGCACAGTTGATAACTTTCCAGCAAGGTGATGCAAGCCGTTTGGAAAACCCGTTACCGGAAGGACCGGTGGGAACAGTATTAAGTAATCCACCCTATGGTGAGCGTCTGGAAAGTGAGCCGGCATTGGTTGCACTGCACAGTTTATTTGGCCGGGTGATGAAAAGCCGCTTCCCGGGTTGGCGCCTCTCTCTATTCAGTGCGTCGCCTGAATTGTTAAGTTGCTTGCAATTACGGGCTGAACGTGAATTTAAAGCCAAAAATGGCCCACTGGATTGCGTACAGAAAAACTATCAACTGTCAGATAAACCTCACTCATCAGAGATGGATATGGCGGAAGATTATGCCAACCGTCTTCGCAAAAATGAAAAGAAATTCACTAAATGGGCGAAACAGCAGGGCATTGATTGCTATCGTCTGTATGATGCCGATTTACCGGAATATAACGTTGCTGTTGACCGTTACGCGGATAAAGTGGTTATCCAGGAGTATGCTCCACCGAAAAGTGTTGATGCCAATAAAGCACGTCAGCGTTTATTCGATGTTATCAGTGCAACAATGCAGGTTCTTGGGCTTTCATCAAATCAGTTAGTGCTTAAAACCCGTCAGCGCCAGAAGGGCAAAAGCCAGTATGAGAAAATAGCCGAGAAACAAGAATTCTTTCTGGTAAATGAGTATGGCGCAAAATTTTGGGTCAACCTGGCTGATTATTTGGACACGGGCCTGTTCCTTGATCATCGTATTGCCCGGAAAATGCTGGGTGAAATGAGTGAAGGAAAAGATTTTTTGAATCTGTTCGCTTATACCGGATCAGCAACGGTGCATACTGGGCTGGGAGGCGCGCGTTCAACGACGACAGTAGATATGTCCCGTACTTATCTTGAGTGGGCTGAACGGAACTTACAGGCTAATGGGTTGAGCGGACGCCAACACCGTTTGATTCAGGCTGATTGCCTCGCTTGGTTGGCACAGACCCATGAACAATTTGATTTGATTTTTATCGATCCGCCAACTTTCTCCAACTCTAAACGGATGGAAGATACATTTGATGTACAACGCGACCATATCATGCTGATGAAGCAGCTTAAGCGCCTGTTGCGTCGTGGTGGAACTCTGATGTTCTCCAACAATAAACGCGGTTTTAAAATGGATTTTTCTGAGCTGGAAAAAATTGGCCTGGTGGCAGAAGAGATCACCAGCAAAACCCAGTCGCAGGATTTTGCCCGTAACCGTCAGATTCATAACTGCTGGCTATTACGTCATGCTGGTGAGGAAAAATAATTACTATGTCATTAATCAATTTATCCGGTGCATGGTTGTCGTTCAGTGATGCGCCGTTACTTGATAATGCAGAATTGCATATAGAAGAAAATGAAAGGGTTTGTCTGGTTGGTCGTAACGGCGCCGGAAAATCGACTTTGTTGCGAGTATTAGCAAAAGAACAACCGCTGGATGACGGTCAGGTTATTTATGAACAGGATCTGATCGTTTCCCGGTTACAACAGGACCCTCCCCGTGATGTGGAAGGGACTGTTTTTGATTTTGTTGCCGAAGGTGTTCAGGAACAGGCGGAATACATTAAATCTTTCCATCAGGTTTCCCGTTTGGTGGAACATGATCCAAGTGAGAAGAACCTCAACCGTTTGGCGGAATTGCAAGAAGTGCTGGATATCCGTGGATTATGGTCACTGGATAGTCGTATTAATGACGTGTTGAAACAGCTCTCTTTACCTGCTGAAGAGAAACTCTCTGCGCTTTCTGGTGGCTGGTTGCGTAAGGCGGCATTGGGAAGGGCGCTGGTCAGTTCACCAAAAGTCTTGTTTCTTGATGAGCCAACCAACCACCTGGATATTGATACCATTGAATGGCTGGAAAATTTCCTGAAAGATTTTCAAGGCAGTATTGTTTTTATCTCCCATGACCGTTCGTTTATTCGCAATATGGCAACCCGTATTGTTGATTTGGATCGCGGTAAATTGGTTTCATGGCCGGGTAATTACGACAATTTTCTTGAAGGCAAAGAAGAAGCGTTGCGTGTGGAAGAAATGCAGAACGCCGAATTTGATCGCAGATTGGCGCAGGAAGAAGTGTGGATTCGCCAGGGGATTAAAGCGCGCCGGACCCGCAATGAAGGGCGTGTCAGGGCGTTGAAAGCATTACGTGTTGAGCGTTCCCAACGTCGTGAGGTGATGGGAACAGCTAAAGTACAGATGGAAGAAGCAAGTCGTTCCGGTAAGATTGTATTTGAACTGGAAAATGTTAATTATCAGATTGATGACAGGAAACTGGTCAGTCATTTCAGTGCTCAGATTCAGCGTGGGGATAAAATTGCACTGGTGGGGCCAAATGGCTGCGGTAAAACAACTTTACTGAAATTGATGCAGGGCGATCTGCAACCCGATAGCGGCCGCGTTCATTGTGGTACTAAGCTGGAGATTGCTTATTTTGATCAGCATCGTGCAGCGCTTGATCCTGAAAAAACGGTGATGGACAACCTGGCTGAAGGTAAGCAGGAAGTGATGGTTAACGGCCGTTCTCGTCATATTCTGGGTTATTTGCAGGATTTTCTGTTTCACCCTAAACGGGCGATGACGCCGGTTAAAGCGCTTTCCGGTGGTGAGAGGAACCGCTTGTTACTGGCGCGTCTGTTCCTGAAACCCAGTAATCTGCTGGTGCTTGATGAACCAACCAACGATTTGGATGTGGAAACACTGGAATTGCTGGAAGAGCTGGTGGATAGTTATAAAGGTACAGTATTGCTGGTCAGCCATGATCGTCAGTTTGTTGATAACTCAGTGACTGAATGCTGGATTTTTGAAGGCAATGGCGTGATTAAAAACTATGTTGGTGGTTATTACGATGCTCAGCAACAGCGTGAGCAGACTGTATCACTGCGCCAGCAGAGTGAGAAAAAACTTCAGGCTGAAGTTAAAGCAGAGAAGGTTAAAGCGTCACCAAAACGTACTGGTAACAAAATGAGTCACCATTTGTTGCGTGAATTAGAGCAATTACCGTCATTGTTGGAGAAACTGGAAGAAGAGATTGGTCAATTACAATCTCAAGTGAGTGATACTGAGTTTTTTAATCAACCTCATGCAGTGACCAAAAAAATATTGACAAAATTGTCTGAAAGAGAGCAAGCATTAGAAGCTGCTTTTGATCGCTGGCAGGAATTGGAAACATTGAAAAACGGCTAATAATCATCATACTTAGCGGAATTATTCCGTAGGATCACTCTGAGTATGATTCTGCGGATATTCCCGGCTTCCTTACAGGAGAAAGACCTTGTGTTCCAATAACCATCATCATGACATGGTATTGTGCCCTCAATGTGATTTGCTGGTGGTATTGCCAGAATGGGTTCAGGGAACGAAGGCGATTTGTCCTCGTTGTAAAACAACGTTAGTCACATGGTGGAAGGAACCTAAACATCAACCAACGGGTTATGCAATCAGTGCATTATTTATGCTGTTGATTGCTTGCTTATTTCCGTTTGTTCGCATGAATGTGGCAGGAATTGGCAGCGAAATTACCTTATCTCAAATCCCACAGGTACTGTTCAACGAAGATTACGCCAGTATAGGAGCATTTTTTCTGCTCTGTGTTCAACTGGTGCCTGCATTTTGTATGGTAGCGGTTATCCTGTTGTGCCAGGGCGTTGTTATTTCTCAGAAGATGAGAGTTTGGCTGGCCCGGGTGCTATTTCAGATGAAAAACTGGTGTATGGTTGAAATCTTTCTGGCAGGGGTATTAGTCAGCTTCGTCAAATTAATGGCTTATGGTGATATTGGATTAGGTGTAAGTTTTCTGCCATATTGCCTGTTTTGTCTTCTCCAGGTGAGGGCATTTCAGTGCCTGGATCGCCACTGGTTATGGAACCAGATTGTGCCCGCGTCTAAAGTAGATATACCGTTACAGGCTGGGAAATCGGGTTTGGTGCAGGGCGTCCGGTTATGTCAGTGTTGTACGGCTATTTTACCGGTGGACCAGCTGGTGTGTTCACGCTGTCATACCCAGGGACATGCCCGTCGCCGTAACAGTTTGCAATGGACAATGGCGCTGCTGGTTACGGCTTTAATGCTTTATATTCCCGCTAATGTCATGCCAATGATGGTGACAGAATCGCTCGGCAATCAGAGTGATTCCACGATTATTGCTGGGGTGATATTACTGTGGAGTGTCGGTTCATATCCGGTAGCTTTAATCATTTTTATCGCCAGTATTATGGTGCCATCATTGAAAATGCTGGCGATTGGCTGGTTGTGTTGGGATGCCAAAGGCCACGGTAAACGGGATTCCGCACAGATGCATTTTATTTATGAAATTGTGGAATTTGTTGGCCGCTGGTCAATGATTGATGTATTTGTTATTGCAATATTGTCATCACTGGTGCGTATGGGGAAATTGATGAGTGTCTACCCTGCTATGGGGGCGGTTATTTTTGCTTTAGTTGTGATCTTAACTATGTTTGCGGCAATTACATTTGATCCTCGTTTAATTTGGGATAGAGCCAACGTTAAACATTCGTTATAAGGCAATAAAGGAGTGTCAAAGTGACGGATAAAGTTGAAGACCAGAGTCAGGCCAGAATCGATAAAATTAAAAGTTGGTCGCCAGTCTGGATTGTGCCGATTGTGACGGTGCTTATTGGTGCCTGGATATTATTTTACCATTTCAGCCACCAAGGGCCGGAAGTGACGTTGATTACTTCCAACGCAGAAGGAATTGAAGCAGGTAAAACTAAAATTAAGAGCCGCAGTGTGGATGTTGGCGTGGTTGAGAGGGTCATGCTGAGTGATAATCTTAGTCAGGTTATTATCAAGGCCCGGCTGCATGATGGTATGGAAACCCTATTACACAGTGATAGTGCCTTTTGGGTGGTGAAACCGCAGATTGGCCGTGATGGCATATCTGGTCTTGGTACTCTTCTGTCCGGGGCTTTTATTGAACTGCAACCGGGAGCACTGGGTGATGAAGAAGATGAATTTAATTTGTTGGATTCACCGCCATTGGCTTCACCTGACGCAAAAGGTATCCGTGTAATACTGAACAGTGATAAAGCCGGTCAGCTCAATCCGGGCGATCCAGTGCTGTTTCGGGGCTATCGGGTTGGCTCTGTTGAAATCAGCGAGTTTGAACCAAAATCCCACCTGATGCGATACCAATTGTTTATTAATGCACCTTATGATGGATTGCTGACAACTAACGTCCGTTTTTGGAAAGAAAGTGGTATCACGGTTGATCTGTCTTCCCAAGGGGTGCGTGTTGACATGGCTTCGCTATCAACTCTGTTTGGTGGTGGTGTGAGCTTTGATGTACCTAAAGGTTGGGAACTGGGGGGGCCGGTTAAAGAAAAGACCACTTACAAACTCTTCGATAATAAAAAAAGCATTCAGGATTCTTTATATACCGAACATAAAGATTATCTGTTGCTCTTCTCTGATTCCGTTCGTGGTTTACAACCGGGGGCGCCAGTGGAGTTTCGCGGGATTCGTCTGGGGACGGTGGCAAAGGTACCGTTCTATTCGGAAGGGATGATACAGCGTATGGATAACGATTTTCGTATTCCGGTACTTATCTCTATTGAACCAGGACGCTTTGAGAAAAAGTTGGGAAAAGGGTTTGATGTTGAGAAAGAGCTGAATAGCATAACTAGACGTGGCCTGCGGGCTTCTCTCAAATCAGGTAACTTGTTGACTGGCGCTCTGTTTATTGATTTGGATTTTTATCCGAATGAAAAAGGGTGGGCCGGACCGTATGAGATCGCAGGTTATCCGTTATTACCGACAATCAGTGGCGGTCTTGCTCAGATTCAGCATAAAGTCATTTCAGCGCTGGACAAAATTAATAATATGCCGGTTGAACCGATGTTTAATCAGGCTATCCGTACTCTGGAAGAGAGCCAGAAGGCGATCAGAAAAGCGCAAAAGACCCTTGATGAATTGAATAAAGTGCTGGCAAATCCTGAAACGAAAGAGCTGCCGAAAGATATACAGAAGACATTGCAGGAGTTTAACCGCAGTATGCAAGGTTTCCAGCCTGGCTCACCGGCTTATAACAAGATGCTGGATAATATGCAGAGACTGGATCAAGTATTGAGTGAGCTGCGTCCCGTGCTGAAGACACTGAATAATAAGAGTAATGCGTTAGTTTTTGAGGCTAAACCAATTGAAGATCCAGAACCGAAGAAGGCTAAAAAATGATGAGAATATCGGCGTTAATCTTAGTGATTCTTATTTCTGCTTGTAGTAGTCAGCCGGAAAAAACGTATTACCAATTGCCGGTAGTAGAAGTAACGCCACAAAAGAGTGCTGCTGTACAGCATGATCGTCAGTTATGGGTACAACGGGTTATGTTATCCGATTATCTGTCATCCTCCGGTGTGGTATATCAAAGCAGTGATGTCAGTTATATAAGTGCAGTGAATCATTTATGGGCCAGTCCACTGGAACAGCAATTACAACAAGTGCTGGTAGCTGAATTAACCGTGGCGTTGCCTCGACGTTTGGTTTCTGCCCAACCATTGGTTAATAAGCCGGATTCTTTGAATGTGACAGTTACCCGTTTTCATGGTCGTTATGATGGTAAGGTGATTCTGCAAGGTTACTGGACATTAACCCATCAGGGGAGCGTTGTTAAACAGCCTTTTAATCTGGAGCTAAAACAGGAAGAAGATGGTTACGATGATTTAGTGCGCACATTAGCAAAAGGATGGAGCCAATTAGCGCAGGCTATTGCCAATCAACTCATCTCCCAATCTTAACCTCTGTCATTCTCCGGGTGTTAAAGCCTTTTTCGCCCGGAGAAGATAAATAATTATTATTAGCAAGATAAAAATTTCTCTTTATTATTAGCCTGTTATCGATTCTTTTGTACGGATATAACAAATATTACATTAATATGAACTTCTTGACTTGATTTTCAAAACTTATAGGGGTATTTCTAAATTGTGGTTGGATAAATGACGACCACTGTTTTCTTTCTACTGATATAGCTTATGAGGTAAATAAGGCATGAAGAGACAGAAACGAGATCGTTTAGCGCGTGCGTTGTCGAAAGGGTATCAGGCTGGCATTTTAGGACGTCCAAGGGAGCATTGCCCCTATTGTTCACTAGATGCCCGTTCTCATTGGTTAGGAGGGTGGCGTCAGGCTATGGAAGACAGGGTAACAATGGCTTAGTCTGGCAAGCTAAGGCCACAAATTAAGTAATAGTGAGCAAAATCTCTACTTTTTATAAATGTATATTAACCTAAATTTGATCTGACAGTGACTGATTAATACAGATATCTGTCAGATTAAGTCTTGTTGATATTTTTTCTGCTTAGATTTCCCTTTGTGGTGATTAAAGTAAAAATGGTCATATCGCATAAAATAAGTTTATCCCGGCACTAATAATTCTATTTTAAGATATTGTACGATAAAGGTCTTGATGCACGGTGTGTAATAAATCGGTAAATATTAGTAATGTCAGGATTCCAATTTTTTCATGTTGTTGTGCTCCTTCGAGATTTTATTTGCGAATTCGATAAAATGTGAATCAATGGCCGCCAGGTGACATATCCTATTTAACCTGTTCAACATGGCTGATGTTACGGCCATTAAATAATCTACTTACTAATGTGAAGGATAAAGTAATTCAATAATTGCAGTAAGCTGGGTTTGATAAACATTTATGATGTAATTCAACCCAAAAGAGACGGCTATATTCCTCAATCCCAGCGATTGATATGGTTACAATTTCATGACTTGTATAGGCTGTTTGAAGCAATGATAATAACGTCGACCCACCATTAATAGTACATACCCACCTAAATCCTTGTGTGTGAGTAGGAGTCGCTATTTTTCCATAGCAATCTCCATTAGTGTTAGGTGCTTTTAGCATTTCGACGGTACCGTCAATCCTATCTAGTTTTTTTGCTATAGCAGTTGGTGTAAGAGTCAACGCTACGGTTATGAGCACTATCTTTCTGATGTTCATATCAATCACCCTTGGTTGTGTTTGTTAATAATAATCACTAATCATAAATTTTATTAATATTTTTACTTGTTATCAGTATGCTCTTGTGAGCTTATTTGATATGCCAAGTCAATTTGAGCATAGCACAATTTGCCAATTGCATACTAATCAGCCAAAGAGAATAAGTGCCCATGATGCAGATTGATCAGGTCTGGTTTTACGTCTAAATATGTGCAGGCAGGTCAAAATTTAGAGATTAACTTAATTTTTACGTTCTATTACCATTACTGGGTATCAAACCCCGGATTTTGAGGTGTCGCTGGAATGGTCTTTGCGGGAAGAATATGTTAGCAAAAACAGCCGTAAATCCTCGACAGGGCGGGGAGCGTCACTCCAGATATAGACACGGTGGGTGTTACTTGATAATAAAAAGGTGAAAAGCAATTAGCCAGTCACCTTTCTTTTTAATATTTCACTGATTAGTTTGTCAGAAAGTGCTGGTATCTTTAAACAGCCCCACTTTCAGATCTGTTGCAGTATAGATAATTTTGCCATCTACCAGTACTTCACCATCAGCCAGACCCATAATCAATTTACGGTTAATAACACGTTTGAAATTAATGCGGTAAGTGATTTTTTTCGCTGTTGGTAATACCTGACCAGTAAATTTAACTTCGCCAACACCAAGCGCGCGGCCTTTGCCTTCGCCACCTACCCAGCCAAGGAAGAATCCCACTAATTGCCACATTGCATCAAGGCCAAGACAGCCCGGCATTACCGGATCGTTAGTAAAATGGCAGCCGAAAAACCACAAATCAGGATTAATGTCCAGTTCAGCTTCTACATAGCCTTTACCGTGGGTGCCACCGTTTTCTGTCATCTCAATGATGCGGTCCATCATCAGCATATTGCCTGATGGTAATGGCGGCCCATTTTCTCCGAACAATTCACCTCGTCCAGATGCCATAAGATCTTCTTTTGTGTAGGATTTGCGTTTATCAACCATATTCTAAAATAGCCTTATATTTAATGTAGGGTAAATAATAGTGTACACTTGTACGCTGAACAACTCCGATCAGACATTCTGAATTAACCTAACCAGCGAAGAAACCACGGAAATTTAGACTGTTCCTGATTATTCGCTTGGGTTATACGTTCTTGTATCATAGCTAACAAGTGTTCTTCTTGTTGATCATAATAAGGGACACCTGTTAATAAAGGTAGTGCTTCAGAAACATGCTCTACTGACCATAAATGAAATTTTTGTTCTTTTACCGCGTCTACAACCGCTTGATTAAGACATAAATGGCGGATATTCGCTGTTGGCAGGATAACGCCTTGCTGGCCGGTGAGTCCTCTGCGGTGGCATATTTCAAAAAAACCTTCTATTTTTTCGTTAATACCACCAATGGGTTGAACATAACCAAATTGATCCACCGCACCTGTGACTGCCAGTTGTTGATCGATGGGTTGCTGGGAAAGCGCACTTACCAGTGCACATAATTCAGCAAGTGAAGCGCTATCGCCATCAACTTCACCATAGGACTGTTCAAATACAATAGAGGCAGAGAAAGGTTGTGGTTGATCCAGCTTTAGCTCGGAAATCAGAAAGGCTTGCATAATCATCATACCTTTCGCATGGATATTACCGCCTAACTCGACTTTACGTTCAACATCAATAAATTCCCCATCTCCCATATGAGCCACACAAGTAATACGGGATGGCTCGCCGACGGGATCTGGGTGGCCGGGATATTCCAGTACAGATAATCCGTTAATCTGACCGATGACCATGCCTTGGGTGCGGATAAGAATCTGACCTTGATGAATATCGTCTAAGCCACGTTTGGGCAGATAGTTGTGGCGCCAGCGACGATTTTCTTCTGCTTGTTTAATTGATAGCGCTGTAATCTGATTTTCTTGCTGATAGAGTGACGCAGCGGTCAGTTGCCGTTGCAGCCAGAGAATATCCAAAGGCAAGCTGTGTTGATCTTCGGCATAGCGAATTGCTTGTTGGATAAAATCAGGCCAGGCATTACCGCTCAATGGTGGCAATTGCCACTGTTGAATAAGCCCATTGATATAACTGCACCACAGACTTAAATCTTGCTCATTATGCAGTGGCATATCCAGCTCAAATTCACCATATAGCGCATTTTTCACTAATTCAGGCTCTGTAACCTGAAACTCTTCGAGGCTCAGACGATCCCCAACCAGAATCAGACGCAGATTTAATGGCATGGAGGGGATTGGTAATGGCAAAGGTTTATTATTATCCTGAGATAACCATTCAAAACGTTGCTGAATAATCATCTGTTTCAGGCGAACCCACATTAATGGCTGAGATAACAGGGTACGTAATGGCAGGATAAGTACACCGCCATTTACCTGATGGACCAGACCGGGTTGCAGGTGAATTTCTCCGTGGTGAGAATGGACGCAGCCAAATAATTGCTCTGCTTCTATCCATTCACGATAGGCTACTCGCAACTCAGGTGTGAAATGGCCCTCTGTTGAGGGTTGCCAGCTGATTTTTTGTTGTTCTATTTGATAATTGCCACCAATTTGGGGAATGTCTTTAGGGAGTAATGGATGGATAGATTCAGCCAATGCTGACAAATAAGTATCACATTCTTCGGCTTTCAACAGCATAAAAGGCTGGCGGGAATCCATCCGGCAGAAAAGCTGCAAGCCACTATGCAGCCGTAATTGAACGGCTTCCATACTGGCAGGCGTCTGTTGGGAAGCAGAATGAAAAAGCGCTTCATAGGGTGCGCAATTCGGCAGTAATGCCTGCCAGTCTAGTTTGTTATTGGTCAAAGTGATCGCTATATATTGTAAAGTAGGAAAGCGTCGATTATACAAGATTAAGATATAAACCAACATGCTTGAATGTTTGCTATTTTAGACGCTTTATGTAAGGCATTATTTTGAGTAAAAAATAGGCATTCATCAGTTTGGCTATAAGCAATTTACTTAAATAGTTGCTATGCTTATTTTTAAGTTACGCTGTCACCGGGAAAGTAAGATGAAATATCAACAACTGGAAAATCTGGAATGTGGCTGGAAATGGGCTTATCTGATGAGAAAACATCAGGAAGGTGAGCCAATTACTAAATATATAGAAAACAGCGCAGCTCATGCAGCGGTTGATAAGCTCATTAAACTTGAGAGTGAACCGGTAAGGGTACTTGAATGGATTGAGCAGCATATGAATCCTGATTTGTTCAACCGAATGAAACAAACTATCCGTGCCCGGCGTAAACGGCATTTTAATGCGGAGCATCAGCATACGCGCAAGAAATCTATCGATTTAGATTTTCCTGTATGGCATCGCTTATCTGCACTTTCTCAGAGACGGGGTAACACGCTGTCTGAAACTATCGTACAGTTAATTGAAGATGCTGAACGTAAAGAAAAATATGCCAACCAAATGTCCAGTTTGAAGCATGACTTGGAAGTTATTCTGGGTAAGAACGAGTAACCTCAGTTGTTGTGGGTTGGTATTACAATGAGATTTTTAGCAAAAACCGCCGTAAACCCTTGCCCAGTGCGGGCGGGGATATAAGGCGAAAAGTCCAAAGGGCTTTAAGGCGGGCTACTGCGACGTATCCTGACTGAATGGATATCTGCCGGTAAAACAGGCTAAAATGAATGCACTTTATCAATGAGCGCTGAATATGTTAAGAGCGACCAAAGTCCGCCTCTACCCCACACCCGAACAGGCCGAGTATCTTAATGGCCAGTTCGGTGCGGTCCGTTTTGCGTACAACAAGGCGCTGCACATTAAAAAGCAGGCTTACAAACGTCACGGCGTGAGTTTAAATCCGCGCAAAGACCTCAAACCGCTCCTGGCGGTCGCGAAGAAATCCCGCAAGTACGCCTGGCTCAAGGCATATGATGCTATCGCGTTACAGCAGGCGGTGCTCAATCTGCATACTGCGTTTGATAATTTCTTCAATCCGAAGTTGTGCGCCCAATTTCCCACGTTCAAACGCAAACAGGGCAAGCAATCCAGCTATCACTGTGTTGGGGTGAAAGTGCTGGAGGGTGCGGTGAAGCTCCCGAAATTGTCACCGATAAAGGCGTGTATACACCGAGAAATTGAAGGGGAAGTGAAGAGCATTACGCTGTCCCGAACCGCCACGGGAAAATATTTCGCCGCTATCCTGTGTGACGATGGAAAAGAGGCGCGGGAAAAGCCGGGCGTTATCACCCGCGTGACCGGTTGCGATATGGGTTTGTCCCACTATCTTATCGAGTCGAACGGGGAGAAGGTCAATAACCCGCGTCACCTAATCAACGCCACCCGTAACCTGCGTCGAAAGCAGAAATCGCTGTCCCGCAAACAAAAGGGCAGTGCTAACCGCGGGAAGGCCCGATTACGTTTGGCGGCAGTCCATGAGCGGGTAGCCAATGCCCGCGCCGATTTTCAACACAAACTCTCTCGGACAATGGTTGACGAAAACCAAGCGATAATTGTTGAGACGCTGAAATCGGCCAACATGATGAAGAATCACCACCTTGCCCGCGCTATCGGGGATGCGGGCTGGCATGGCTTCATCAAGAAACTGGAATACAAAGCCGCAGCGGCGGGCGTCCATCTGGTCAAACTGGATCAGTGGTTCGCGAGTTCGAAAACTTGTTATTGCTGCGGTCACAAAATGCCGGAAATGCCGCTGGATAAGCGGCTCTGGCAATGCCCTTTCTGTCGAGTCGAACATGATCGCGATATCAATGCGGCGCTCAACATCCAGCGCAAGGGCATAACAGCATTACAGGCGGCGGGACTCGTCGTTTCTGCCCACGGAGGCCAGTGTAAATCCGTCATAAAGACGGTTGCGGCCTGAGAAGTGGGAAGCCTCGCCGTTTTTTACGGCGGGGAGCAGTCACTGAGTTGAAATAAGATTTTAATAAACAGCTAAAAGAAAACCCCATCTGAAAATGGGGCTTTCTGCGCTTTTAATGACTAATGTAATCAATAAAGGCGATTAATGAGCAGCTTTTTGCGCTTGAGTAACAACTTCTTTAATGCCTTGGATTTCGATCTCTACACGACGATCTGGAGCCAGACAGTTGATTAGGTTCGGCTTTTTGATTTTGTCGCAAGTAGAACCGGTTACTGGATTTGTTTTACCACGGCCTTCTGCGCTGATGCTACCGGCAGGGATGCCTTTAGCTACCAGATAGTCAACTACGCTTTGAGCGCGTTTTTGAGACAATGGCTGGTTGTGTTCGTTTTTACCGATACGGTCAGTGTAGCCCAGAACCAACACTTTACCCTGAGTTGGGTCAATGTTTGCCAATTCAGCATACAGTTGATCCAGAGTATGCTTGCCTTCTGCTTTCAGCTCAGCGCTGGCGAAAGCGAACAGAACGTCAGAACGCAGAGTAAAACGTTTGTTCTCAACAACTGGCGCTGGAGTTGGCGTTGGAGCGACAACCGGAGCTGGGGCAACAACGGGAGCGGCTGCTTCATCTTGACCGAAGCGATAAGAAACACCTACGCTCAACAGGCCGTTATCAGGACGTGCGCCTACTGTGCCTGCGTCACCGATATTGTTAACCCATTGGTAATCCAGACGGGTAGCCCAATCTTTAGTCAGAGCATACTCAACACCAATAGCGGCCAGTGGGGAAACGCCTGTATCATGATTTTTCAGATGAGTGTTGGTGGCGCCGTAATTTGCTTTGGAATCTGCACGCCAAACCATACCACCCAGACGAGTATAGATGTCCAGATCATCCATAATTGGATAACTCAATTTAGTCGCCAGTTGGAAACCATGAGCTTTGAAGGCACCGGTGTTTACGTTACCTTTGTAAGGCATACGGCCTAACCAGTCATAACCTATTTCAAAACCAAGATACGGGTTGGCTTGGTAGCCTAAGAAGGCACCAGCACCCAGTTGGTTTTTGTGAGTAGGACCATTACCGATTTCATTGGTATAACCGTTGCCGTAGAAGTTTACGTCATGGTATTGGGACCAACCCAATTTACCACCGGTATACCAAGTGTTGTCTTTTGGAGCTGCTTGCGCTGCAGTTGTGAAAGCGGCCACTGCCACTGCTACCGCGATAGCTGTCTTTTTCATTTTAACGCCTCGTTATTATCATCATCCAATAGGCAATTGGCTTCGGGAGCCTTTTTACTTACTGCCTATCCCATTAGGTTATTTCATTTGCCATTCTTTAGTAATAATAGCGATCACTGAGCAGGGCCCAAATTCTTCATGTACTGTTACTGCATGTACGTTTTGAATTTTGTACGCTATCTGTGTTCACTATTTATCCATAAGAATGGCCTGCACTAAATTATATCTACTGAGATAGGCTATTAGCCATTATTGATTAAAAAACTCAGTTAGGAATACTGCACTTTCATCAAATCAAATGGACCAAACAATACATAAGGAACCAAGGGCAGTAACCTTTAGTGGTGTAAAGTCTACAACGAAGTTAAAAAGTTACAAGTGGCCCTTGATTAATAGAGCAAAAAATTTAAAAGATAATGTATGATTTTAAAAAAAACTTTACTATTCTTTACAACTAATCCCATCTTAATTAATTGATTTTAGTTGTGATTAGTGATTTTGAGCCTAAATTGGTTATTTTGTGTCATGAATATCGAGATAATTCCTAATTTTGGTCAATGATAGTAAATGGAATGAATTTTTAGTAAATTTGATTGCAATTCAGTGCCATTGGCTCCTTTATTTACATCTTGTGGGCGCATAATAAAGGCCAATGCATTACCTTTTTGTGCCGCAGACTGTAATCTTACCGTATCTCTTGCTAATAACGTTGGCAGCCAGCCAAGTACCACGCTGTAATTACCACTTGCTAACGCTCTTTCCATTGCGTCTACCGTTGTAATGGAGTTGATGCGATTTAATTGCACAATCTTATCTAAAGGTAATCCGGAGCGAATTAGCCATTGGCGGCTCAGTTTTTTATGAGGGCTAACCCATAGCAACCAGCGGGCTTCATTTCCTGACTGGCGTAACAAAGGTAGCAATATATGATTAATGACAGCTTGGTTATCACTATAAATCAATTCACTCACTATACCACCACGTCCGGCTGAATTATCTTGCGCAGGTGAAGAGAGTGATAGTCGCTTTTCTGTTAACTGATGTTTAGGAAGGTAAACCCAAGATGATTGAATGCCCATAATGAACCCCGCCACAAGTAACTGTATTAATATACAGTATCTTCATGTCAGGCTAAGATCAAGTCTATTTTTTCAAAGAGCTTCGCAAATATTTACGATAAATGGCTTGAAACTCATTTAACCATTGGCAGGGAAAATTGAATTGCGTATGTTTTCAATTGTTTGTTCCTGTTATTTATTTTTCTAATAGCTGGGACAAATCTATGGACAAAAGATTTATTTGCACAAAACTCATGGAGTGATCTGTATGTTGTTGTCTGAGGTGCGTTTTACTCAACTCAAAAATGGTTTTTTTTCATTTGGAAGATTGACAAGGAAGCCACAGTTCGGCGGTTACAGCCTGCTGGCTGACGGGATTATGTTTGCGATTATTGCTGATGGGGAACTATATTTACGGGGAAATGGCCATGCTGAAGTACTATTTAAAGCCAGAGGGATGAAAAATTATATTTACTCGAAAAAGGGAGTGCCGGTAACTTTGCGTTATTACCAGGTTGTTGAATCTCTTTGGCAAGATCAAGAGTTACTATCTCAATATGCATATTTAGCTTATCACTACTCACTAATTGAAATGACGGGTAAAAAGAAGATGCCGACACGTTTGAAAGATTTGCCTAATCTTGGAATGTCTCTTGAACGCCAGTTATGGAAGGTAGGAATATGTAAAGTTGAAGATTTACGGCTGTTAGGTGCGAAAGCCAGTTATTTAAAACTGCATCAATATAAAAGAAAATCTAATGTTAGTTTATTACTTGCTTTGGCTGGTGCAATTGAAGGATGCCATTCAGCCGTTTTACCGGTACAGATTCGTAATGACTTATTACGCTGGCATAAGGAGCTGGCTTGTTAGATCTTTATCGTGAATAGCTAAATAAAAGGGGCAGTCAACTGCCCCAGTATATCAATCTGGCTATAATTGATTAATTTGTTTAATAAGAATGACAATTTCAGGCAACAATCCTATTAATAAACCTGTTTGTTGCAATACCAGCTGTTCTTTACTGTCTCTTTTTGCTGGGGTTTGCTCAATTCTTTTCGCTATATTGACAGATATTTGCTCAATTCTATCATCATCTATTAATGCCGGTTTTAATATTGCATCGACATAACAAATCGCATCATTAAGAATATCCAGAATAACTTTGTTATCCAATTTATCCCGGTGTGCCCCCAGCGCGGAGATGTAACTCAGCATGGTGTGATTCAGGCACAGTAGCCGGAATGCTTCTTCTTGGGAAGTTTGATAACTTTTCGGCTCGGCAGACATGTTTGAAATAACTGATGCCAGCTCTGCGTCACTATTGTGAGCATCACGGCGGGCAACTCGGTAGTTCAGGCCATTATCTTTTCCCTGATAATATTGAACTAAAATGGCATCGAGGTAGCGGCAATTGGTGTCCATCGTCCGGCTTATCACTTGTGGTAACTGGCGAAATTTCCAGTCTGGCCAAATGAAATTTACTGCTAACCAGGCGATACCACAGCCAATTAATGTGTCAACAATCCTTGGTAATGCGACTTCAAAGCCTTCACCCAGCAAATTGAAGCATAGTAATACCAATAGTGTGATAAACAGGGTCGCGTGTGCATACTGAATATTACGGAAAGCGAAAAACAATACCCCAGAGATAACAATCAGTACCAATTGCCCCTCAATAGATGGCACAAAGTAGAGGATTGGCAAGCCGATTAATACTCCGGCAACGGTGCCTATTATTCTCAGTGCCAAACGGCGGCGGGTAGCGCTGTAGTTGGGTTGGCAAACGAACAGACTGGTGAGTAAAATCCAGTACCCGCGTTGTAGATCCAGCAATTGGATCATGGCGTAGCCACTGCACAACAGAACAGACATACGGATCGCATGGCGGAATAAAGCTGATTGTGGCGCCAGATGACGACTGATCCTTAGGCGGATATCGCGCCAGCCAGTTAAATGTTCATTAGATAGTTGGGTCTCATCTTTTCTTTCTTTGGAAAGATTGGACTGCCCAGAACTGATGCCTGATAATTGCGCATCAATCGCCCGCAGGTTTTTCAGCAGGTTATATAATGCAGTAATTTTGAGATTATGTTTCTGTTGTTCATTGAGTTGTTGCAGGGAACTTTCCAAATAGTTAAATGCACGTTCAATGCGCGGATTGTGTTGATATTGCTTGTGCCAAATTATTGACTGAGCAACTTGTTCACAAGCACGGGCTTGCATGGCGAGAAGACGTTGAAACCGGAACAGAACATCGCTATAGCGGAAAATACTCCGCAGGTTTTGGTATTGCACATGAGATGAACTTGCCCGTTCATGAATATCTTGTGCGATAAAGTAATAATGCAGAGTTTGGCGGGTTCCACGCTGGCCGCGATCGCCTTTCAGACGGGTTAGCAAGGAGGCTTTGGCTTGATTCAGTGTGTTCACTAAATCACCGTTTGCCATTGCCACATTAACGACAGATTGCTGGTATCCTTCTTCTATATCAGGATCAAACAAGTTAGCTTTGGCATCAAGATAAGCTGAAAGTTGCTGATAACAACGCGCTAGATTGTCCTGTAACGGGCGGATAGGGAACAGTAAATGGCCGGTGAGTGTGAGCAGGTTATACCAGATTGCCCCTGTCAGTAGTAATAGCGGTTGCTGATACCATAGTGGGAAAATAGACGCGCCCAGCATGGTATAAATCGCAATCAGCAACGCGCCAAACGCAATAGTTGCATAGTGCTGCCCAAGGGCGCCCAGTAAGATAAAGCTACAGGTGGATAATGCGAGCCCGATGGTAAAAAGCCAGGGATAAGGGAACAGTAATTCAATAGAGGCCGAAGCGACAAAGAAAGAAATCAGCGTGATCACCAGATTGCGTAAACGGCCAATCAGACGATCATCAAGATCAGCCAGTGCTGCGGCAACAACGCCCAAGGTTAATGGTATGGTTATTTTAGGTTCTTTATCCAGAAACCAAGGCACTAACGTTGTTCCAGCCAGGGCGATCAGGATGCGGACATAATAGAGAAGATGACTGTTATAAAGAAAACGGCGCGGACCGGGGGAAACAGTTAGCACAAAATACCTCTGAGGCAATGATAACGGTCATAAATAACCATTATGATAAAAGGTTTATTAGTGATAAAAAACCCTTATAAGACATAGTTCAACTATTTTTCAGGTATGGCGCTACGATAATGGAACTTAAAGCAACACGAATTGGCCAACGCCTTGCTCAACATCCTTATAACCGGGTGCGTCTGCTGAATGCGGGTATCGAAGTCAGTGGTGAGAAGCATCAATACCTTATTCCATTTAACCAGCTAATTGATATTCAGTGCAAACGGGGCATTGTCTGGGGTGAGCTGGAGTTTGAACTGCCCGGTGGACAAGCTATTCGCCTTCATGGCACTGAATGGCAGCAAACCCAGCGTTTTTACCATTATCTGCTTGATGAATGGCAGAAATGGAGCCAGGAAATGAGTGATGTCAGTGCTGATGTACTGGCGGCTCAGGTTAATGAAATCAATAAAATTGAGCAGCGGGATCACTGGTTTAAAAAAGCGGATTTATTTCAGTTACAGCAGCGGATTCAGGCAGCATTTCAGGCTTTACCGTTGCCATTACCGCGTCTGGAGCAATTTGATAATTGCCGGGACGGGTATCGAATTTGTTTGCGCTGGCTTGAGAATGGTGAAAAGTCTGTTGAAAAGATAAATCTGCAATGGACAGAACGTATGTTGGAACAACACCGTGACTTTTTTCAGCGGGTAGAAACATCTCCTTTAAATCTTTTTCAGAGCCTGGCGGTTGTTAATGGTGAAAGTTCAGTGCTGGTTCTTGCTGGTGCGGGTAGTGGAAAAACATCCGTGCTGGTGGCGAGAGCGGGGTGGCTATTGCTTCGTCAACAGGCGATTTCTGAACAGATATTACTGTTAGCGTTTGGTAATCAGGCAGCCGATGAAATGAACGAACGGATTCAGATTCGTCTTGGTGTGAAAGATATCAAAGCGAAAACGTTTCATGCATTGGCGCTGTATATCATTCAACAAGGAAGTAATAAAGCGCCTAAAATCAGCACACTAGAAACTGACGAGCAAAAAAGAAGAGATTTTCTGATTAAACACTGGCAGCAGCAATGTAGTGAGAAAAAAGCACAAGCTAAAGGGTGGCGGGAATGGCTGACCGAGGGACTGAAATGGCAAGTGCCGGAAGGTGAGTTTTGGCGTGATGAACAGCTTGCTAACCGTTTGTCAGGCAGGCTTGAGCGCTGGCTGAGTTTAATGCGTATGCACGGTGGCAGTCAGAAGGCGATGACAGAGCAGGCTCAGGAAGAGTATCTGGATCAGTTTCAAAAATGCATTCGCTTGATGGGGCCTTTACTAAAAGCGTGGAAATCTGAATTGAAAACAGAAGGTGCTGTTGATTACTCAGGGTTGATTCATCAGGCAGTGAATATTTTGGAGAAAGGACGGTTTATCAGCCCGTGGAAGCATATTTTGGTTGATGAATTTCAGGATATTTCACCATTAAGGGCTAAATTGCTCGCTGCATTGCGGGCGCAAAACAGCCAAAGTTGCTTGTTTGCCGTAGGGGACGACTGGCAGGCAATTTATCGTTTCAATGGTGCTGAGTTAATGTTGACTACTGCATTTGCTGATTATTTTGGCAAAGGTTCTGAATGTGTACTGGATACCTCTTATCGGTTTAATGATCGGATTGGTGAGGTAGCTAACACGTTTGTGCAGCAAAATCCGAATCAATTGAGGAAGCAACTAAACAGTTTGACTAAAGGTAACAAAAAGTCTGTTGTCATCCTGCCAGAAGATCAGCTTGAACCTTTGTTGAATAAAATGAGTGGCTATGTCACCGAGCAGGAAACAATTTTATTGCTGGCACGTTATCACCACTTGCAACCTGAACTATTGAGAAAAGCAACGACTCGCTGGCCTAAGCTTAAAATAGAGTTCATGACTATTCATGCTTCGAAAGGGCAACAAGCGGATTATGTGATTATTCTTGGATTGCATCAGGGGAAAGATAGTTTTCCTGCACTGGCAAGGGAATCGGTGATGGAGCTGGTTTTATTGCCACAACCGGAGGAATTTCCTGATGCGGAAGAACGCCGTCTTTTATATGTTGCATTAACCCGGGCGAAGAAGCAGGTCTGGTTGATGCGGGACAAGAAAAATCCATCTGTGTTTGTGCATCAACTAGAGCGGTTAAATGTACCTGTTCAGCGTAAGCCTTAAGGTATTGCTTTAGCTGAATAAACAAAGTGAAAATATTGGATTTTGTTAAGGAGTAATAAATGAGTGACCAGCAAATTGCGGACATATTGAGACGAGTGAGAACTATTGCGTTAGTAGGGGCTAGTGAGAAAATTGATCGTCCAAGTTATAAAGTTATGGCTTATTTATTGGAACAAGGCTATCAGGTTATTCCTGTCAACTTGAAACTTGCTGGGCAAACATTGCTTGGGCAACACGTTTATGGGCAATTAGCCGATATTCCCCAGCCTGTTGATATGGTAGATGTATTTCGCAACGCGGAAGCTGCATATAGAGTCGCTCAAGAAGCTATCGATATCAAAGCAAAAGTGCTCTGGTTGCAACTTGGTGTTATTAACGAACAAGCAAAAAGGTTGGCGGAGGAAGCGGGTCTGGAAATTGTTATGGATCACTGTCCGAAAATTGAAATCCCAAGATTAGGGCTGGAAAAGTAATATCTTTCAGTTTACTTCTGTTCTGTTGTTCATCAATAAGTGAAAGGAGCCTGGCGCTGATGTCTAAGTTGCACGAATTTAAGGAGCTAGATGGCAAAATGCGCTTGGGTTTCAAATATTGCCATAAGATACCCTGTTTCTACGGACCCCAATTTTGACCCTTTTTTATCGCTAATCAATAACGTTCTGATTTTAAAGTAAAATAAATTAGCCCTTATAAAAAGGGTTTTTTCACTTTTTATAACTATACTCTTTGATAGTCAGCAAGTTAGAGGTAATATGCAACAGTGCACTGCCGTACAGGCAGCTTAGAAACCTATTCTCTATTCTTTTTTTGAAAAAACACAGTGCACTGCCGTACAGGCAGCTTAGAAAACAACGATAGGCTTCCACTCGCCACCGTTCTGGTGCACTGCCGTACAGGCAGCTTAGAAATGGAGGTAGAGTACCTGATCTAAGGGGAGAATGTGCACTGCCGTACAGGCAGCTTAGAAAGCACGAAATGGAAATGATTCATGACAGATCGTGTGCACTGCCGTACAGGCAGCTTAGAAAATCACTTAAGATATCGGCGTCAAATTTAATGCGTGCACTGCCGTACAGGCAGCTTAGAAACAGTGATGACGCGGCTTTAGAGCGAAGTCAGGGTGCACTGCCGTACAGGCAGCTTAGAAAATCACTTTCTACTGCATTATTCTCGACAATATGTGCACTGCCGTACAGGCAGTTTAAAAATCCAGTAACTGCCTTTCGAGGAATATAATATGGGTTAATTGCGCAGTCGTGGAGCCAGTAACTGATTACGGATGGATTCTGCTAACTCATCCAGGGAAGGTTGTTCTGGATGGTCATCGGATGCTTCATAGGATAATTGCGCTTCGGCTAAATAAGTATGTACAGGCTGGCCGTCGTCATCTTCCATCACAACATGATACCAGGGAGCAGAACGCAAGGCTGCATTGGATGCAATGTCATCTTCTTGGGGTTGTTCCAGAGAATATTCCACATCAATATCTACGATAACGCCCAAATAACCCAGAAGCTTGTGACGTACTTGTTGGCCGAGACCGAATTTGCTGGCAATAATCATAGCCACCTCCAAAAAAACCTTGCATTGATACGAATATGAGGGCAGTAAGGTGAATTACAAGAGCATACCCGGTAGTTGAAGTCATTTTCTTGCTTTAATAATTGCGAGAGTGACTTCACTTAATTTCAGGTTAGCTGGAGTAAATATAAAACACAACCGAGAATGGCGTGCTTAACTATATATGTGAGCGATACCGCAGGGTGACTAGGTAGATAGGGGGTCATTATGATGAAATCTGGGTTAACCATTTATGTTTATGGTCGGGTCCAAGGGGTTGGATTTCGCTATCAAACTTTTCGTTGGGCGAAATCTAATAAGCTGACAGGTTACGTCTGTAATTTGCATGATGGTAGTGTCAAAATTGTCGCTTATGGTGAAAGTGAGCAACTGGATAAATTAACCCATTGGTTGGAACAGGGTGGGCCACCGGGGGCGCGGATCGATAGTTTTTCGTCTCAGTCCTGCGCAGTGGAGAATGTGGCAGACTTTAACGTCCGCCACTGAGCCAGATTGTTATCAGATACATTTTACTGGTTTTGGTAGCCCGGCAATTTTAGTTGCCTGCTTTGCTGGCCCTTTGGGAAACAGGCGATAAAGATAGCGGCTGTTGCCTTTTTCTTCGCCATACTTTTGTGCGATTGCCTTTACCAGCATACGGATAGCCGGGGATGTATTAAATTCTTCATAAAATCCCCGGACAAAACGAATGACTTCCCAATGTTGCTCACTTAAATCGATATTTTCTTGTTCAGCGAGTAATGAAGCCATTGCTTCCTGCCAATCACTGCTGTTTTTCAGATAACCTTGTGCATCGGTTTCGATCTCACGACCTTCGAATACCAACATAATCGTTTAACCATCAAAAAAAGATGATAGTAATTTAGCAAAAAACACTTTTATACCCAAGGATAGTCTGTATATATGCGGAGAAAATAAGCCAATAACAGTGAAAAAGAGTAAATTTACGGCAATCGAACAAGAGAGGGCTTTACATCTGTCTTAGTGCTGTTTATAGTGCACGCCATTGCGGAGGGGTGGCCGAGCGGCTTAAGGCAGCGGTCTTGAAAACCGCCGATGGGAAACCATCCGAGAGTTCGAATCTCTCCTCCTCCGCCACTTCTTTCTAACCTTATGTTTCTAAATAATTTTCCTAAGATTCGCACCTTATTGTTACACATGAGTGTACCACGTCGTTTGGAGAATTCATTCGTATGTGTACTCATCTTTATCATAAATGATGATGTTTTCGCAGTACCCTAATTTATACCCTTTTTTTGCATATAATCTTAATATATTGATTTTAAAGAAAAATAAAATGTCTCTCATAAAAAGGGTTTTATCACTTTCTAACCATTATGTTCTTTGATAATCAATAGATTAGAGTTAATATGTAACAGTGCACTGCCGTACAGGCAGCTTAGAAATGATGCTCCCGAACTTCCACAATCTCATGATAGTGCACTGCCGTACAGGCAGCTTAGAAACAACGCGAAATATATCGCTTACTCACCGATTTGTGCACTGCCGTACAGGCAGTTATAGGAAACTCGGAGCTATCCCTGTTTTTGCAAAGTGTTATGTAATAATTTAGCAAAGAATTGTAAATTTTTTTGATTTTCATTTGCGATATTTTACTTGTGTAAAATTTATGCATAATTTTTCCATAAATGAAATTAATTATTTAGGTAATTTTTAAATTATGGATAACAACTTCTCTCCGAGTGACCTAAAAACGATTTTGCATTCCAAGCGATCGAATATTTATTACCTGCAATATTGTCGGGTATTAGTGAATGGTGGCCGTGTTGAATATGTCACTGATGAGGGAAAGCAATCACTGTATTGGAATATCCCAATTGCAAATACCACCGTTATTATGTTGGGAACGGGGACTTCTATTACTCAGGCTGCAATGCGTGAATTCGCCAGAGCGGGTGTTCTGGTTGGTTTTTGTGGCGGCGGTGGAACACCGCTGTTCGCAGCTAATGATGTTGAAGTTGATGTGTCTTGGCTAACGCCACAAAGTGAATATCGCCCTACTGAGTATTTACAAGCTTGGGTGAGTTTCTGGTTTGATGATGAAAAACGATTAGCAGCAGCGATTGCTTTTCAGAAAGTTCGCATTGCACAAATCCGTGAACATTGGCTGAGTAGTCGAATGCTTCGGGATAGCTCTTTTATGCTTAATCGTGAGCGTTTATTGTCATTACTCACCCGTTATGAACAGAACCTTGAAAATTGCCGCAATAATCAGGATTTAATGACGCAAGAAGCTGTGATGACTAAGGCATTATACAAGCTGGCAGCGGAGGCAGTGAGTTATGGCGATTTTATCCGGGCAAAACGAGGTGGTGGTGTAGATTTAGCAAACCGTTTTCTTGATCATGGTAATTATCTGGCTTACGGATTAGCGGCTGTGGCGACTTGGGTAATTGGTTTACCGCACGGTCTGGCTGTGTTACATGGAAAAACCCGTCGTGGAGGTTTGGTCTTCGATGTTGCTGATCTGATTAAAGATGCGTTGGTATTGCCGCAAGCATTTATCGCTGCAATGGCTGGAGAAGATGAACAGGAGTTTCGCCAACGTTGCATCAGTGGATTTCAAAAATCTGATGCATTGGACACTATGATTGATGCACTGCAAACAACCGCCCAGCAATTGAGTCAAGTAGCACGATGAATATTCTTTTAGTATCCCAATGCAATAAACGAGCGTTAACGGAAACCCGCCGAATATTGGATCAATTTGCTGAACGAAAAGGTGATCGAACCTGGCAGACGGCTATTACATTGGAAGGTGTAAACACTTTACGTAAGTTATTGCGTAAAACAGCACGCCGTAATACCGCAGTTGCCTGTCATTGGATAAAGAGTGGAAACCAAACTGAATTGTTATGGATCGTGGGAAATTTACGGCGCTTTAACCAGCAAGGAATTGTACCTACCAATACGACACAACGTGATGTCTGGACATTCCTAAATGGTACACCTATCCGTAGTCAGACTTGGCGCCAGAAAGCACAGAAATTTGCGAACAGAGCGCTGCAATCAACATCATTATTGCAATATGGCGATTTGAACCAGCGTTTCACCAGCCATATGTCCCGATTAGTCTTAATGCTGGCCGATCATCATTATTCATCATTACCTGCAACCCTTGGTTGGCAAGATATTAACTATGGCGCATTTGCCAATACCGATAGAACCACCGGGAAGTGTAAACAACGGTTAGATGAGCACAATATTGGTGTTGGGCAGAATGCTTTGCTACTGGGGCGAAGCTTGCCACATCTTCGTAAAACGCTACCCGCGATTACCCGTCATAAAGGATTTAAGCAACGCAGCAAAGATGAAAAATACCGCTGGCAGGATCAGGCGTTCGATGCCGCATGTGCTTTACGCGAACGTTCAGCAGAACAGGGCTTTTTTGGCATTAACATGGCTTCCACGGGTTGCGGTAAAACCTTTGCTAATGCACGGATTATGTATGGGCTAGCTGATGAAAAACAGGGATGCCGTTTTTCTGTCGCTTTAGGATTACGGACGTTAACGCTGCAAACCGGTGATGCGTTACGTAAAAAACTGCATCTGGAAGAAGATGACTTGGCGGTACTTATTGGTTCGCAGGCAGTAAAAGCGTTACATCAGCTTCGTCATAAAGGGCTTGAGCTTGATACCGGCAGTGTATCCGCTGAAGCACTGTTTGCTGAACACCAGTATGTCAGTTATGACGGTAGCTTGGATGATGGTCGCCTAAGCCATTGGCTGAGTAAAGACAATAAACTGAATAAACTGCTCAGTGCCCCTGTGCTGGTGGCGACCATCGATCATTTAATTCCGGCTACTGAAGGTATTCGTGGCGGGAAGCAAATTGCACCTATGTTGAGATTACTCACTGCTGATCTGGTGTTGGATGAGCCGGATGATTTTGATATCAACGACTTACCGGCTTTATGCCGATTGGTGAACTGGGCAGGGTTGCTTGGTTCGCGGGTATTGCTTTCATCGGCCACATTGCCGCCAGCGTTAATTCAGGCATTGTTCAATGCTTATCGGGCTGGACGTCAGGATTACCAATTAGCATGTGGTCGGCCAGGCGTACCGGTGAATATCTGTTGTGCCTGGTTTGATGAATATAACGTGGTGCAACTGGATGTTACCAATGCGCAACAGTTTAAAGATCAGCATGATGCTTTTATCGTTAAGCGCGTTGGTTGTTTAGAAAAAAAGGTGCCATTACGTAAAGCTGAATTAGTGCCGATAACGGCTGAAAAGCATAAAGACGAGGTTGTGATCCAAGCCATGGCAAAGGTGATGCATCACTCCATGTTGAGACTACGTAAGGAACACCATCAAATCCACCCATCGGGCAAAACCGTTTCTATCGGTTTAATTCGTATGGCAAACATCGATCCACTCGTTGCCGTAACACAGCGGTTATTGCAGATACCGTCTTCTAAAAATGTACATATCCATTATTGTGTTTATCACAGTCAGCATCCACTGGCGATACGTTCCCATCTTGAACATCGGTTGGATTCCACATTAACGCGTTACAATGAAAAGGCGTTGTGGCAGGTGGCAGAAATCCGTAAGGCATTGGAGGAGATGCCGGAAAAGCATCATATTTTCGTCGTGGTAGCAACGTCTGTTGCAGAGGTTGGTAGGGATCACGATTACGATTGGAGCATTGCTGAACCGAGTTCAATGCGCTCGCTGATACAACTTGCCGGACGTATTCAACGCCATCGGCAAAAAGAGCCAAAGATACCCAATCTGCATATTCTGGCGAAAAACTATAAGGCACTTAAAGCGACTAATTTAGAACATCCGGTTTATTGTCGGCCAGGATTTGAGTCGAAAGATTACCTCCTTGCCAGTCATGATTTAGGCGAGTTATTAGAACATGACCAATATGAGCTAATCAGTGCATTACCAAGAATAAAGAAACGCGATAATGCTGGAGAGTGTTCACCTTTTAAAAATTTGGTTGATCTTGAGCATCGACGTTTGTGGGAAGAGCTTCAAGGTGATCCTAATGATGAATATCGTTATTGTGCTGCTTTCTGGTGGCGTGAACAGGCTTCATGGTGTGCGGAATTACAGCGTCATAAGCCGTTTCGTCAGTCTGAGCCCGATGAGTTGCATTATCTATGGCTTGAAGAAGAGGGTGAAAAAGCGAAGTTTATGGCTCTGGACAGCGGCCCGGCAGGAATAAAAGCAAATGGGGCTTTTGATTATATATCGGAATTATCGTTTGCGCCGGGTGTAAGTATCTGGATTGAACTTGATACTGAGACGATTTATCAGCATTTGGCTGATATTTATGAGATAGAGTTAAAGGATGTTAGTTTACGTTTTGGTGAGATCCGTCTTAGGGAAAAAGATGATGGGGAAGCATGGTGTTATCATCCGTTTTTAGGGGTGTTTAGCGAAATTGGCTGAACAATATGCGGTGTTTTTAAAATCTGGTAAATAAGGATAAGTGTATTATGAAAAAAACAGGTAAAAACTTTAATCATCAAAGGTAAAAACCGTGATTAAGGTTTTTTTAAAACGAGTAAAAAATTCGGTGTTATATTGACGTTGGCAGAGAAAATGTTAGTCAGGAACAATGGGTTTTAAATCGATTAACCAAGTGGCAAAGTTAATCTAATAACAAAAATATGAGATTATATTAAAATATTTAATAGGGATAATCGCATAGTGAAAAAATATCGTTTAGCCGTATTAAAAACGATTAAAGCAATGGGCTTTGCTTTTAATTCCATTGGTATATCTTTTACCCTCGCTGGTTTTAAACCTGAGAATCAAATACCGGGAAAAGAGAAAACCTGAGTATCAGTTTAATAAGAATGGAAAAGTTTAAATACGAGTCAGGAAACGGAAAAACGATTAGATTAAAAAACTGCTCAATAGAAACCCTTCGTTTTTGGCGATTGTAAGCACCTTTTTATCGGTGATTAACTCAGATATCCATTAAATAAGAGTAAAGAAATAGATCTCCATTAATACCAGATTTTAAAAAAAAACGACGTGACTGAAAACAGCTTATTTTATGTCATGTTTAATTCATTTATCGGCGATGTTATCCTACATTTGTTTATACTTGTTTGACCATTTAAAATCGGGAATATAAAGGAACTGATGCTTTTATATAAAAGACGGATTTAACTTAAGAAAGAAGTTGTTCAGATAGATAGTAAATTGCGTTTAATCGAAGTTCATTAAACATTAAAAGAGAATTGAAAAGAAATCGGCACGAAGAAAAATATTATCTAAACAAGTTAATATTAAAGTTTTTTCTCGCCGTTATTTTACGAAACAAGCCATAAAAATAATGTAATAAAAAAATAATAAAATGGTTAATTTGGCAGGATTTAGACCCGGAAAAAACGGGGTGATTATCTGAAAAAACATAAAGGAGTCTCTTTATATCATCAGGTTATTTATCGGCTGATTTATGAAGAGAAAATAGAGGGTGATGACTTGTTAAAACCGCTCTCGACTGTCAGTAAAACAGCGTCGTTATACTGACGTTGGCATAGAAAGCATCAGTCAGGAAAAACGAGTTTTAAATCGATTAACCAGGTAGCAAAGTTAACCCAATAGAAAAAATATAAGATTATATTAAAACATTTAATGGGGTTAACTGCATAGTGAAAAAAACAATCGTGAATCGTGAATCGTGTTTATCCGTATTAAGAGCGATTAAAACAATGGGTTTTGATTTTAATCCCATTGGCATATTTTTTGCCCTCTCTGGTTTTAAACCTAAAAATTAAATAATTGGAAAAGAGAAAACATGAGTATCAGTTTAATGAGAATGGGAAATTTTAAATACGAATAAGGATAAATAAAAATATGAGTAGTTTGATCAGACAATCTATTTTCCCGAAGGAACCGGTTTCAATAACGTTTTCAACTGACAATAAACTTTTTCATAAACCAGTTAAATAATCGATTATAAGAAAGTTTTCAAATGAATGAGTTAACGGAATACAACACCTTAAATACGCCAGATTAAACTTGCTTTTATGCTATTTTAATCAGTCTGGTTTACGAAATGTGGTCTGATATTATAATCAATTTATATCGTTACTTTTCAAACCATTTTCGCGATCTTTTAATGCTTAAATACTCATTCAACTCTCTTTTTAAATGGGTTTTTCAGTAACTTGACAATCAAATGTTGGGACTAAACACCTAAAACCCAATTTGGTGATATGCTGTTAAGTACGATACAACGTAGTTATCCAGCAACGGAGAAATATCAAATGACCACTAAAATTGACACTGAAATTCGTAGGGTAACTCCAGCCGGACATAATATATTTTCTGAATTAGGTTTTACTGAACAAGAGGCTCAACAACTTCATGTAACCTCTTTACGAGAAATAGAAAACACACTGCAAATCAAAGAATGGTTAATGAATGAAACAAACTGAAGTCGCAACGGTGTTGCACATTTCTCGACCAAAAGTATCTGATGTTGTGAAAAAAATGGTAAGTAAATTCACCATTAACGTATTGGTTAATATGTTAACCCGTATAAAGGAAACCTGTTCAGATTACGGTGGGTTAAGACCCACACATAAGGTCATTAGAGAAATTCAAAACAAGAGGCGCTTAGAATGGGTGCCTCTTGGCATTTCAAAATTCTATTCATTGGTGCTTTGATATTTAATTACACCTGTTTTTATGTGTTTTATGTGTTTTTGATCTATAAAAAGATTAAAAATCATTGATTTCTGGTGCCTCACATGTATATAAGATAAAGAAAGATCACTTTGATTTTGTTTTATGAGTACATTGATGATGTACCAAAATTTTTTTGCGCTAAATTTAGCAAGCACTAAGATAATCATTTTGATAAGGTAGGTAAAAGCCTATGAATGAAAATGGATTAAGTCGATTTATTGTCGATTATATTGAAAGTCGTAAGCAATTAAAGCTGGAGGCCTTTGATAAAGAGGCGAAAAAGAAACTGGCAAAGCTAAACTCTTCTGAAGATATAGTGCTTGTTCAGCAGGAGTTCGCTAAGCAACGTAAAGAGTTGGAAAAATGCTATACAGTCGGAAATTGGCTAGATGATGCCGCTAGCCGGGCAAGTCAGATCCGCTTGGCAACACATGTTCTGAAATTTACCCATACTGATGCAAGGGGTAGTAGTATTCTGGCAGTACAGTCAAAATCAAATGCAATAGGAGATATTCAATATCTTTCCACTGCTACCTTACATAAACCCGCAATTGATGCCGCAGGAAATGCAGCAGCCTTGGATCTCGCAAAATTACTGTTAACAGAATATCAGGAAGGCGATTCACTGTTGGCGAATATGAGTCGAGGAGATTATTCAGTATTGGCTGAGTTGGCGGAAAACGAACAGCAGCTTGAATTATGGATCAGTGGATTCCAACAAGTTTTATCGGATAAACAACTTTCTTCGCATAGGCTGGCAAAGCAGCTCTATTTCCCTGTTAGTCACGATGAATATCATTTATTAAGCCCGCTCTTTTCTTCATCGTTGGCGCACTCCATGCGTCAACGTATTATTGAGGCCCGCTTTGGTGAATTATCTAAAGAAATTAACAAAGCGAAAAAGGAAGAATACTGGTGCGCTGAAACTAAAATTATTTATCCCAATACCGCAATACAAAGTTTCGGTAGCACTAAGCCACAAATTACTTCTTATCTTAACAATGTGCGAGGTGGGCGTGTTTGGCTTCTGTCTTGTTCTGCACCTAACTGGCTAAGCATTATCAAACCTCCTATGGAGTACCGATCTATTTTTGATCGGCGTAGTGAGTTTGTCTCATTAGCTCGTGAAACTATCGGAAAGATGCGGCAATATTTATTCGTTGTTCAAGATATCGAGAATAATAGAAAAATCAGAAAACTCCGTCAGGAATTTGTCGATCAAATTATTGATATTTTATTTAACTATGTCGCAGGGATACAAAATCTGTTTGAGCTTAAGGGTTGGAGTGCCAATGATGATTGCGAGTTAAAACGTGCTCAACAGCTTTGGCTTGATCCTTATCGTTGCCAACTGGATAAAGAATTCCGATTTGAACGCGAAGGTGGTGACTGGAAAAAGGAGATAGCCGCAGATTTTAGTTACTGGCTGAACCAGAGTTTAAAGCATGAGCGATTAGAAATGGAATTATCTGAGCGTCGTGAGTGGGCCTCTGTGTTTAAAAAACGGTTACGTGAATTTGAAGATGAATTGCCGGAGGTTATGCCATGAGCTATCTGATCGTGTTGCGTCATATTAAAGTGGAAAATGCGAATGCGATTGTAGGTTTAACCTATGGTTTTCCAGCAATCACTCATTTTCTTGGATTTACTCATGTACTTTCACGCAAACTACAACAAAGTCATGACTTAAAATTGGAAAATTGTGGTGTAATCTGCCATAACTACCAACTGCATGCTTATCAGTCTGATCCGATTAGGGATAAAGTATTTGCATTAACCCGCAATCCGTTAACTAGAGCAGAAAAAACGGAGACGATTAATGAAGAAGGCCGTATGCATATGACGGTTTCTTTATTAATTGAATGCCTTGGCGAAATTGAAAATGGTGACGAAGGATCTAGGAATTTAGAAAAACATTTATGGGAGATCTGCCAAACTCAGAGGCTGGCAGGTGGTACAATCACTGAAATTGCTAAAGTAGATGTTATTGCTTTTCCGCAGCGAGAACAGGAAACCCGTAAATTAATGCGTCGCCTGTTGCCGGGGTTTGTTTTGTTGGATCGTTCAGAATTATTAGCCAATCACTACGATGCATTAAAGCAAAGCAACCCACAGGCAGAAATGATTGATGCCTGGCTTGATTTTACTGCCATCAAAATGCGGGCTATTCCTATTCAGGAGGATAAACAACCTGAAGTTGGCGACCCGGCATCTTGGGAATATGTTCCCAAACCCGGTTCTGGATATTTAGTCCCTTTGATGACAGGCTATCAAGCTATATCGCCGTTATATCCCGCAGGGAAAGTAGAAAAAACCCGTGATCCTAATACGCCATTTTGTTTTGTTGAAGCAATCTATGGGGTAGGTGAGTGGAGAAGCCCACACCGTATTAATGATATTCGCCAGTTACTTTGGTGTCATCATTACCAAGAGGGTGTTTACCGATGCTGTAATCAGCAGTCTGTTATCCATCAATCTAAACCCAATAAAGAAGTAAGAATCGACTGATTAATTTAAAAAAGGATATTCATATGTCTAAATCAACCATTAAAACGGCTTCTGTACTGGCGTTTGAACGTAAACTTTCTAATTCTGATGCGATAATGTTTGCTGGAAATTGGGAGCAGAACGGTGGCGAGTGGAAGCCTATTGTTATTCAAGAAAAAGCTGTTCGAGGGACGATTTCCAACCGCCTGAAAAACGCTTTAACCAGCGACCCGGCTAAACTGGATGCGGAAATTCAAAAAGCAAACCTGCAACGCGTTGATGTTGCTGCATTGCCTTTTGATGCCGATACGTTGAAAGTGAGCTTCACATTACGGGTTTTAGGAAATCTTTCAACGCCATCGGTATGTAACGATCAGGATTATCAGGCTGAACTGGCAAACGTGATTAACGGCTATATTGCTGAACACGGTTTTAAAACACTTGCTGCCCGTTATGCAGAAAATCTGGCTAATGGACGGTTTTTGTGGCGTAACCGGGTTGGTGCAGAAGAAATTAAGGTTCGTGTGAAGGGTAAAAGTGGTGAATGGTGGACCTTTAACAGCGAAGATTTTAGTTTACGTGAATTCGGTAAAGTAGAAGGTAACTTGGCTAAACTTGCTGCCGAAATTGAGGAAGGGTTGGCGGGTAGTGGATCAACATTCTTTAACGTTGAAGCGTTTGTTCGTTTGGGCTGTGGTCAGGAAGTTTTCCCTTCTCAAGAGTTAGTTCTCGACAGCAACAGTAAAAAAAGCAAAGTGTTGTATCAAGTCAACGAGATCGCTGCGTTGCACTCACAGAAAGTAGGTAATGCGCTTCGCACTATTGATACTTGGTATCCTGATGCATCTGAGTTGGCTCTTGGTCCCATAGCTGTTGAGCCCTATGGTTCAGTAACCAGCCGGGGTAAAGCTTATCGTCAGCCTAAAGTAAAAATGGATTTCTATACTCTGCTGGATAACTGGGTTGTCAAAGGAAAAGCACCAGAAGTAGAGCAACAACACTACGTTATGGCGATTCTGATTCGTGGTGGTGTTTTTGGTGAAAAAGGTGAATAAGGGGATACGATGGATTATTACCTTGAAATCCGCGTCCTTCCTGATCTTGAGTTCAGCCCGCAAACGCTTATGGATGCGCTGTTTGCTAAGCTGCATCGAGCCTTGGGGCAGGCGGGCAATGGGCGGATTGGTGTCAGCTTTCCGCGTGCGGGAAAAACGTTGGGGAACACGTTGAGGATTCACGGCTCAAGCGAAGCGTTGCAGGATTTACAGGCGCTACCTTGGTTAAAAGGGCTCAGGGATTATACGGAGGTGACCGATAGCCTGCCAGTACCTCAAGACACTCAATATCGTTGTGTTAGCCGGGTACAGGTTAAAAGTAACGTAGAGCGGCTTCGCCGTCGTTCGATCAAAAAGAGGTGGTTAACTGAGGAACAAGCTCGGCAATGCATCCCAATAAGCAAAGAGCAACGTACTGATTTACCGTTTCTGAGCCTTAAGAGTTTGTCATCAGGGCAAAGCTTTCCATTGTTTTTCGAACAGGGACCAATAGAAGACAGACCAACACTAGGAGCTTTTAGTTCTTATGGATTAAGTGCATCAGCTACCATCCCCTGGTTTTGACCCTTTTTTAGCGGTTAATTATAACCTTTTGATTTATTTAAGAGATTAGCCGCTGCTTCTAAAAAGGGTTTTTCCGCTTTTTTTAACTATGCTCTTTAATAATCAGTAGGTTAAAGCTAGTATTTAACAGTGCACTGCCGTACAGGCAGCTTAGAAATTTATGCCGCGTTGCATGTGGAAGGCGTGCAAGTTCACTGCCGTACAGGCAGCTTAGAAATATCCCATCAATCCATGAAGTCAGGTTATTAGTTCACTGCCGCACAGGCAGCTTAGAAATGCTGGGTTAGATCTATACCCACAACTTTTATCGTTTCCGTGATGCTGCTCCCCGAGAACGTAGTTAGTTCGCATTAATTTGGTACATTATTATTCGTCGGGGAAGGATGTTCATTACATCACTACAATTTCCGGTGTTAAATAGTTAAAAGTAAGGCTGACAGATACAAACCGATACCAAAAGAGACATGTGCGACAAGGCTACGTAGTCTTGCTACATGAGGTTTAGGTGTCTTCGAGGCTGCAAATCCGAAACCGAAACAGGGTTGCATAATAAAGAAGGGGGCAACTGTTGAAATCGCGCCCATTATAATCGCGGCCAAAAGGGTCGGTGAGTCTGTCCAGCTTATTCCCATAATGACAATAAACAACCAGGTAAAAATAATCCCAATCAGGTAATGTGCTGTCCAGCCAAGTATCTGTTCGCCAATAATAGGAGGAGATTGTGTGATAGTGTTATGACTTATTCTCCCTTTAGACAGATGTCCAATCCAGCGACCAACCAGACAGTAGTTGAGGGAGGGTATTTTGAAAAAAACCTTCTGGAAAAGAGCCCAAAGGTCCATGAATAATGTTGCGCCAATTCCAATAAAAATAGTACGATATATCAATTCAAATTCGCTATCCATTTGATTTTTATCCTTAAATTTAAATAAGCATAGATAACATGATAAAACCAAAATCGCTTCTGTACCTCTGTCTGGTGAGACTTAACTCGAAGCACTTGTCGAAGTCTGATAATATTAAATTCAATTATTATATTTAATGATGAGGTAATGTAAATATCATGTCAAACCAAAACGCGCAAGGTGAGATTTTTTCGGAGCTTGCGGAGGTGGCCCGCTCATTGGGTAACCCCCACCGGCTAATGTTGCTTGAGCACATTGCTCAAGGAGAACGCCCGGTAGAGCGTTTGGCTGAACTGACAGGATTGAGTATTGCTAACACTTCTCAACATCTACAACATCTAAAGCGTACGAATTTTGTTCAGACGCGAAGAGATGGAAAGAGAGTATTTTACCGTTTGGGTAATGGGCCAGTGGAAAACTTGTTGGCGGCTATCCGACAATTAGTTGAATATAATCATAATGAAATGCGTAAATTTGTCGTTGACGCACTGAGTCAGCGTGAGCGTTTGGAGTCTATTTCTCGTGAAGAATTGCTCATCCGGCTTTCTGAGGGAAGGGTTACGCTGCTTGATGTACGTCCGATGGAAGAGTTTGTTTTAGGCCATCTTCCTGGTGCAATCAATATCCCGATGGATGAACTTGAGCACCGCTTATCAGAATTGCCTAAAGATCAAGATATTGTTGCCTATTGTCGAGGTCCCTACTGCGCACTTTCTGTTGGCGCGGTTTCAGCACTACAGTCGAAAGGATTTACTGCCAGAAGGTTAGAGGACGGATTTCCAGATTGGAAAGCGGCTGGCTTGCAGATAGAAACAAAAGAATAAACGGTGATTGCCCCAGATAAATACTAAATGCAGAGCGAGTAGCCTGTACAACTTGAGTTGAACAGGCTTGTGCTTTCATTATTGTCAATTAATAGAGCGACGATATACGATAATGGCTCCCAGTGCGGTTAGCAGGTAAACAATACCAGCGACAGCAAAAGCCCATGCATAACCGTCTACCACATCTTGCTGTGTTGAAGCTACAGACATAAGGATTGCAAGGCCTAATGTCGGGCCTAGCTCCATTGATGTATTCATCACACCACCTGCTAAACCAGCTTGGTGCAACGGTACGTTACTTGTGGATAAAACGGCACAGCCAGAAAAAACAAGAGAAGCCCCGGCAGGTAATATTAGCAAACCGGGTAATAGGCCAAATGCATAGGAAACGCTGTGATCAAGTGTTGCAAGCATGGCTAAACCAACAGTGCCAAGCAGTAAACCGGCAGTCATTACACGCAATGCACCAAATCTGTTCACCAAAGGACCCGCTGCACGGTTAAGTGTCAACAATGCAAGGGTGTAGGGTATGAACGCAGCAGAGGTCTCGAACGTTGACCAGCCCCTGATTTGTTGTAGATAAAGTGACAGTAAAAAAGTAATTAACCCCATTCCTGCTGCCGCAAGAAGCATGCCGACTAGACCGACCAATCTTTCAGGATTTAAAATAAATCCTGGTGGTAAAAGTGGATGCATTACGTATTTTTCCACGAAGAAGAATACGATGATGGCTAGTCCGCCAACAATCAGTGGTGCCATGACAAGTAATGAACTCCACGGATGTTCAATACTCATAATTAATCCATAGCTCCCTATGGAAATACCTAATGTAGCCAGTATGGCTCCAATGAGATCTAGGCCGGGACGAGTCTCCTGTATTACGAACTTGCTGGCAGGGATAAGTTTATGGACAAGTATTACCCCTAAAAAAGCGACTACAATCGGTACAATGAACATCCATCGCCACGATAGCCATGTTGTGACGATTCCTGATGCCAAAAAGCCTACTGCGCCTCCTAGAACAGATACGCCACCCCAGGTAGCCATTGCTTTGCCAAATGTAGCCGGTTCAGTAAATAATTTTTTAAGCAGTGCCAAAGACGCTGGCGCGGTCATTGCCGCACCTATGCCCTGCAAAAATCGGGTTAATACCAATATTTCATAAGAGGGTGAAAATGCGCCCAGTAAAGACGACAATCCAAAGAGAATCAGACCGAAGGAAAACATTTTTTGGCCGCTATATCTATCGGTAAGTCGTCCGCCAAATAAAAGTAACCCACTGAATGGTAAGCCATATGCGGCGTTAATCAAAACCAAATCAGCTTGATTGAGACTAAATTCGGTTGCAATTTGTGGTAACGGAACACCGACCATAACAATGGTAAAGATCAACGTTGCTTGAATTATTGCCAAAATGGCAAAAGCAATGGATGTTTTTGGTGATGATACTGAATCTTTGCAAGAGATTACGTCATCGCGGTTAACAACTTGGGCAATTGCGACATTAAGGGTTTGTTCAGAAGTATCGTTCATACAATGCCTAATCATTCAATTTAATAATTAAATGATTAGGCATTGAAAGAATGATTATGTCAAGAAATTAAATGCAACTTATCTTTCAGTCTTTTCAGGTTAATGGTTTCTCATGGAAACATTGGCATCAGTAACTTTCCTTAGACTGCTGTCTGCTATTAGGAGAGTAAGTTCGGTACAACAACACGGAAAGTTACAAGTTTAAATGGTTATAATTTAAAATTATCTTGATAATTAACTATTCGTTTTCGAGATTATAAGTGTTACATTTTATTATTGAGTAAGTAAGATAGCTTACCTATACACGATAAGTAATATTTACTGTATGGATTTTTATTTACAAAATATAACCTTTGTCTCCCGAATGAAATAGTTCTTGTAAAGTCATGGCATAATATATGGCTAAGTTATGGATTTGATAAAATATTTTTTAGGTGACGTATGCAGGTTATACTTGAAGTGGCAAAAAGAGTTGGATTAAATACTTTACCAACAAATAAATATGATCTTGAAGGCATTAATTGGATATCTGAAGTACAGCTGTCACGGCAAGCTATAATGATTAATGCCATATTGAATGGTAAACTACCTGTAGATGAGAGGTTAACTGAGAGTTTAGGTTCACTAAATAACGCCGAGTCATTTTCACTTACTGATATTCAGTATGCATATTTAATTGGTCGTAATCCAGGAATTGTGTTGGGTGGTATTGCAACTAATTACTATTTGGAGATGGAGGTTTTTAAACCTGATCTTGAAAGGCTGAATATTGCTCTAAACAATACTATAAAACTCCATCCGATGTTACGAGCAACTTTAGCGGAAGGTGGCAGACAGAAAATTCTATCAGAGTTACCATTTTACTCAATTAACACGACTGATTGCAGTGACTGGGAAATAAAGGAAAAGGAAAAATTCCTTATAGATACTCGTTATAATATGCAGTCAGAATTGAGAGAATTGGACAAGGCTCCGCCTTTCGATATCCGTGCGACATATATTGATAAATGTACTCTAAGGCTACATTTGTCATTTGAGTTGATGTTTTTAGATTTCCATAGTGTACAGATTGTATTGAGAGACTGGTGGAGATATTATCAATCACCGGTAAGCTATAAATTTTTGCCTGAATTTGGTTTTGAGGATTATATAGAGGTTGAAAGACTATTAGATCAAAAACCTCAGGGGTTGAGAGACAGAGGTTTTTGGCATGATAAAATTGAAAATATGCCTCCATTTCCTGAATTACCACTTAACAAATCACCAGAATTAATTTCAACACACAAAATTAAAAAGTTAACTCGCGAAATATCAACAGAGGTAATTAATAAACTGAGAATGATTGTAGGTGAGAAAGGCATTATGCTAGAAACTCTTTTTCTCGGTGCTTATATTGAAATATTAAGACAATGGTCAAAACGTCAGGATTTTACTCTGACACTGACTCAACATTCACGTCGTGCTCATTTTGATAAAGTAGAGAACGTTGTCGGTAATTTCCTCCAGTCTAGCTTATTCTCTGTAACTAGTTCAGTTAGAAGTAATTTCACTGAACGGTTGATTGAATTACAGACAGAGCTATTACTTAATCGCTGTCATTCATGTTTCAATGGTATACGAGTGTTACGTGAAATGACCCGGCGTGCAGGTAATGGGCGTCCTTTTTCAATGCCGATTGTGTTCAGTAATACATTAAATGCAGATCTCCGTGATATCGTTACGGATTATAGTTGGGATGGTACAGCAAAGCACATTTACAACAGTACCCAAACGCCTCAAGTTTGGTTAGAAAATCAAATTGTCCGAGTTAATGATATCATTACAATTAATTGGAATTACGTCGATGAGCTGTTCCCTAATAACATGCTGGATAATATGCTGGATGCATGTATACATCTTATTGAGGAATGTGCCTATAATCCAGAAATCTGGGATATGACTGGAATCGTGGTGAATTTACCCGAAGCCGACCTTGCTGAACGAGAAAGAGCGAATGATACGGCAGTCGAACTTAATCCCTGTTTATTGCATGAGATGATCCTGAATGCTGCACAGCAGTATCCAGATAAAGTAGCAATTGTCCAGGGCGATAGACAGCTCCGTTTTGGTGAGTTAGTCGCAAAAGCACAGCTGATTGCACACCATATCAGAAATAAAACCAACATTGCTCCCGGTGACATTGTTGCCATTTCATTCCCGCAAGGTTCAGAACTGATAGTCGGTATTCTTGGCGCACTGATTGCCGGGGCAGCCTATGTTTCAATTGATCCGGCTCTGCCTCTACAACGCAGGAATCGTTTACTGGAAAGATGCATGTGTAAGGCCGTTGTGACTTCTATCGCAATATTTTCTGATGTCGATGAATTTGGCTCTCTATCACGGATCAATATCGATAATGAAACCTCGGAAGGTTTTGTCAAAGTAGAACAGGTCTTATTGCAAAAGTTGGATGATTTGGCATATGTCATCTTTACTTCAGGTTCTACTGGAGAGCCGAAGGGAGTCATGATTACGCATAGAAACGCATCAAATACTATTTTGGATATTAATCGGCGTTTTAATGTAAATGAAACAGATGTCGTTTTCTCTGTCGCACCGGCGGGATTCGATCTTTCGGTTTATGATTACTTTGGTGTGCTTGGGACGGGAGGTTGCCTAGTTTTCAATGCCAATGAAGTATCTAATGATCCAAAGATCTGGGCTGAAGAAATCGTAAGAAATGAGGTTACGATCTGGAACAGTGTTCCGGCTCCAGTCAAAGCATTGGTGGAGTGTTCCGGTGATTTCTTAGCAGCAACAAAGTTAAGACTTGTTTTAATGAGCGGCGACTGGATACCAGTAGATTTGCCCAATCAAATTAAGACGTTGATTCCAGAGGTCGAAGTCATTAGTTTAGGTGGTGCAACGGAAGGTTCTATCTGGTCAATCTTTTACCCAATAAAAGAAGTGAGTTCCTTATGGAAAAGTATTCCTTATGGTAATCCTCTTGCTAATCAGAAGTTTTATGTAATGAATGATTGGTTTTCACCAAGTCCTAAATGGGTTACTGGTGAGCTCTACATTGCGGGTGAAGGTGTCGCTAAAGGATATTTAGCCGATCCAGAAAAGACAGAGCAACGATTTATTATTCATCCTGCAACTGGAGAGCGGTTGTATAAGACAGGTGATTTGGGGAGATATATAGACAATGGTCTTATTGAGATATTGGGTCGTGAAGATAATCAAGTCAAAATTAACGGCTATCGTATTGAACTTGGTGAAATCGAAGCTAGTCTTCTTACTAATGAAATGGCAAGCCATGTTGTCATTGATGCCCCCATTCATCCTAAAACGGGACAAAAACAACTCGTGGCCTACGTTGTTACAAATAGCAAGTATGAGTTTGTCGATAAAAATCTAATTCAGGAAAAATTAAAAGAAACCATAAAGGAAAAGTTGCCATCTTATATGATGCCAACATTCTTTGTAGTGCTTCCGGCTATGCCACTCACCAGTAATGGTAAGATTGATCGTAACTCCTTTCCTGTCCCTTGGGCGGATTTTGCTAATGATTATGAGAAGAATACTCCTGCAAATGATATTGAAGCAAGGCTATTTATTTTATGGTCGAAACAATTACAGCATGAGGATTTTGATGTTACTAGTGGGTTCTTCGATATTGGTGGAGATTCATTACATGCCGTAGGTTTATTAAGTGCGGTCAGGGAAGAATTTAATGTGAGTGCAAAGGGGGAACAAGACATGATTGAAGGTTTGTTTATGAATGTGAATATTCGTGATTTTGCCAGAATTATTGTAGCTATGTTCCAAACAGAGAAGGGCGCTGGCGCATGAACCTGAATTATTATGACTATATTGTCGTAGGTGGTGGTTCTTCAGGGTGTGTCACAGCCGCACGCTTGTCAGAAGATGGAAAAAGCTCGGTTTTATTGATAGAGGCGGGGCCTGCCTCTGATGTTCATAACCCTTCAAGTCCCCTACGTGATGCTTCCCGCTTGGTTCTGGAGGGATATAACTGGGGTTATGAAGCCAATGTCCATGGGGAAGATCGATATTCTCAAGTGCTTCACTTTAATGAGAAATGTAATATAGAGTCACAGCAGAAAAAGCGCAAACCGTTTGCTTATCGTTTAGGTAAGGTGTTGGGGGGATCGTCAGCTATTAATGGTGCTGTTGCTCTTAGGGCATTACCTAGTGATTTTCAACGATGGGTGGCGATGGGGTGCTCAAGGTGGGCTTGGAATGATGTTTTACCATGGTTCAAACATATTGAGAATGATGTCAATCTGAATGATTCTAATGAACATGGTAAAGAAGGACTTTTGCACTTATGCAGGCCAAAGCAGGAAGATATTTCCCCTATTGATCTTGCTTTTTCCTCAGTATGCCAAATGATGGGGATATCTTATACCGACGATCTCAACTCAGGTGAAAATCCTGCGGTGGGCCTTGTGCCTTCGAATATTTTCCAAGGTGCTGAGAGATTTGATCTTTATCGTGCTTATTTAGCGCCAGTGATTAACCGTAACAATTTGCACGTATTCACTGATGTCACTGTCGATAGAATTAATTTCATAGGTAATAAAGTCGTGAGTATTGACGTTATTAAAGAAGAGGATATTTGTACCTTCAATACGTCAAATGTTGTGCTTTGTGCAGGTGCAATTGGTTCAGTGGCTATTTTGCAAAGATCGGGTATTGGGGATGCGAATTTATTGCATTCGTTGGATATTCCTGTAGTTGCGGATATTCCGGCGATTGGCAGTAATTTGACCGACCATGCTTCAGTTGTCCTCTGGGCTTTGCCTAAGGTAACCAACTGTAAAAAAAATACGCCATGGCGGCAAATTGCTGCACGTGTTTGCAGTGGTTACGATGAACATGTCGATGTACAGATTGGTTTAATGAATAACGTCGCGAGCCGTACTGTTCCTGGATTTCAGAATCGTACCGATTACCCTCTGCTCGTTGGGGCTTCAGTGATGCTAATGAGGCCTAATGCGAAAGGTAAGGTATTTATCAATACACGTGATCCTAGAGTACTTCCATTGATAGATCTTCCTTTAGATAGGGATGAGGCGGATATTGCTCGTCTGGTAGGCGGCGTCCGGAAAATATGGGAAATACTGGAAAATTCTGAAGTTGCACAATATTTAGATGGCATTCAGTTTTGGTCAGAGTCAATGATTTATAACGATTCTGTGATGTGTAATGCAATTAAGAATCTTGTAAGTCCTGGTTGGCACGCATCTGGAACTATTCGCATGGGGGTAGTTTCAGACCCGGAAACCGCAGCGGATGAACAAGGGAGTATCCATGGCTTAGAAGGAGTGACCGTCGCTGATGCTTCTCTGTTTCCAACGATACCTTCTTTGCCCACCAATTTGACCACGGTGATGACTGCCGAGCGTATTTCAAACTTCTTGTTGGAGAAGAGAGAAAATGATTAATAACCCAACGCGTATCGTTTATGCGTTTCCTCATGCAGGAGCTAATTCGATGGTCTATCGGCCATGGGTCAACAAAATTCCGGCTGAATCATCTGTGAGAATAAAGCCGATAGAAATTCCAGGAAGGGGTGTTCTGAGTCGTGAAAATGTCATTGATGATCTTGCTGTTTTGTCGGAAAGGATAGCGGCAGAAATCAATGCTGATTTCCAACAACAACGTAATAAAGGTATTCAAGAATGGGCAACTTTTGGCCACAGTTTTGGTGGAGTGCTGAGTATGGTAGTGACCTCCGTTATGACAAAAAAATATGAGATTGTTCCTGCATTTTCTGTTGTGTCAGGTTCAATTGCTCCTAGTATTCAGGCCAGTGATGACCGGCACCTTTGGACAGATGACAAAATCTTGAGTAAAACCAAGGACGATAATGGGACCTCTGAAGCTATTCTTAATGAAGCAACCCTCGTGCGAAGGATTATTGCTCAACTACGGGCTGATTACGTGATTAGACGCCAATTTTTACAACACAGAAATATGAAAGTAGATCACCCTTTAATCTTAGTTTCGGCTGATAACGATCATCATGCAACGACCGAACAGCTGAATGCCTGGAAGAAACATACGTCAAAAGCTACGGAAATGATCTCTATTGAAGGTGACCACTTTGCGGTATATAAGCATTTTGATGTTATCTATAACGCGTTAATAAGAGGTGTGAGAAATATACAACTCTGTGAGCCAGAACAACCTTGTTGAGGTGTTTAAATGATGTATGGAACCGAGGAACTGTTAACGTTTCGTCAATCTTGCCGGGAATTTTTGCAATTAGAAGCGGTGCCTTATTTAGAGGAATGGGAGAAGCAAGGGATTATCGGGCGATCGTTTTGGCGTAAAGCAGGTGAAGCTGGTTTGCTTGGCATCGGCGTTAGTCCTGAGTTTGACGCACGGGGAAGTCGCGATTATCGATATGCAGTGATTCTCACAGAAGAGCTAATCGATCTAGGTATGACTGCTCCGGTCATCATTTCTCATAATGATGTTATTGCCAGTTATATTGATGCTCATGGTACGGAGGAACAGCGTCAGCGTTGGCTACCGGGATTATGTAGTGGGAAATTAATTGCTGCTATTGCAGTGACAGAACCCAGTGGTGGTTCAAATTCTGCAGAACTTGGGACCACTGCGGTTCGAAGTGGTGACCATTATCTTGTTAATGGTCGAAAGGCCTATATTACCAACGGAATTAATGCTGATTTGGTTCTTGTTGCAGTGAGAACTGCTGAGGCGCAAAGTGGGCAAGGAACAAGTTTGTTAGTCATTGAGCGCGATACTGTAGGTTTTACCCGTGGTCCTCTGCTTAGAAAAATTGGTTGGCACGCGAGTGATACGGCGGATCTCTGTTTTTCTAATTGTGAAGTACCAGCTTCGAATCTGATTGGTCGGGAAAACATGGGTAATTTCTATTTTATGTTAGGGATGCCACGAGAGCGGTTGAGTATCGCCACTGTTGCTGTGGCAAGCTCAGAAATTTTACTGAAAGAAACAATTAATTGGGTTAAGAAACGCAAAGCTTTTGGACAATCAATTGGTTCATTTCAATACAACAAATTTACTCTGGCTGAACTTGATACTGAGGTGAAAATTGCACGACTTTACCTTGAGGATGCGGTGAGTAAATTTAATGATAACGCACTGAGTATTGTTGATGCAGCCCGAGTAAAACTCTGGACGACTGAACTACAAATTAAAGTAGCTGATCGCTGTCTTCAGTTACATGGTGCTGCTGGATACATGAATTCTTCTTTTGTTGGAAAAACGTGGGCTAATAGCCGAGTGCAAACTATTTATGGTGGTAGTAGTGAAGTGCTTAAAGAATTGATTGGTAAATCAATGGGCTTGTAGGCGATTATTTTACCTAATGGGAATATTTAATTAATAATTATTTTGGATAATTAATATGATTGGTTCTTACGGAGAAAAATGGAAAGTTAATCGCGCCGATATTTCTCAATGGAAGAATGTTCTTTATTGGGCGAAAAATGAAAAATGGGATATAGGTGTTAATGATGTAACGCATTTTTTTAATGTCGATCCCAACGGATTCTTTATGGGTTATTTGGGTGACATACCTATATCGGCAGTGTCGATTGTAAATTATTCTGATAATTATGCACACTTAGGGCACTATCTGGTTTCCCCTGAATATCGGGGTTTAGGATTAGGACTAAAGGTATGGAGCACTGCATTTGAACATGCGGCTAATCGGTGCATAGGGTTAGATGGTATGCCTGCACAGGAAAGTAATTATGAAAAATGGGGGTTCAAAACTCATTATCGCACATTAAGATTTTCAGGAAATATTTTAAGGAAGTACCCATGTCCAGAGGAAATAACTGTGGTGGATGAGAATTTATTATCCAACGTTATTCAATATGATACTCAATGCACTGGGATAGTTCGTTCTCGACTCTTTTCGGGGTGGTTTTACCATCATGGGCGAAAGGGGTTTGTGAGCATGGGTTCTCAGGGAGTCAATGGAGTATTAGGTCTTAGGGCGTCTACAGATGGCTACCGATTAGGTCCTTTTTATGCTGATAATGAACGTGTAATGGAAAGTTTGTTCCATGCAGCGATAGCAGAAATTCCTGTAGGAACACGTATAACCGTTGACATTCCTGAAATGGCCACTGATTTTATTGAGTTTGCTACAAGTTGTGGTCTTTGTGAAATATTTTATACGTTTAGAATGTACCGTGGAGTCCCACCCCAACAGAATGATAAGTCTATTAAATCCATTGCATCGCTGGAACTGGGGTAGGTAATTTTTCAATAATATATATTCTGATGAGTTTTAACTGAATGAAATCTGGGGAAAATATAATGACTGAACATGTACCAACATTATTTGAATGGATGGGAGGGCGTGAAGTTATTATGAAATTGATGACGGCCTTCTATATTAAGGTTGAAAAGGATGATCTGTTAGCACCAATGTTTAAACACATGTCTTCAGAGCATCCTGAGCATGTTGCCATGTGGCTGGAAGAGGTTTTAGGAGGTGAGTCTCTTTATACACAGCAGCGAGGAGGATTCAAAGGAATGATATCAAAACATCGAGGGAGAAATATTACTCCTGAACAGCGTCAACGCTGGGTAAAATTAATGATGGAATGTGCTGATGAGGTTAACTTGCCGTCAGATCCAGAGTTTCGATCGGCTTTTGCCAGCTATATAGAATGGGGTGCTCGTAGGGCTGAGAGAAATTCACAAAGAAATGCCCCCTCTTCTAAACGTGAAGTAATTAAGATATGGGGGTGGGGAGAGGCACCTCCTGGAACATTATAATATTTTTATTTTCACATTAAAGATGGTTTCGAGAAACTCAGTGGAACGATTTTTTGTTTGGATACGATTTTCGGAAAATATTATGAGTAATGAAAGCAAAAAGAATATTTTGATTGGAGTGACAGGATCTGTCGATATTATGTTGCTTCCAAGATATTTAATGGCCATTAAAGAAAATATTAATTGTACATTAACGGTTTTAATGACACCGAATGCGGAGCTTTTTTTTCCTGCGGAAACATTAGCGTTGTATGCTGATCGAGTTATTTATGGAGAAAAAACGGCTGGCTGGTCAACAGATAAGCCTTCTCGTATTGTGGCAGACCATGATTTGTTAGCGGTGTTACCTGCAACAGCCAATACACTTTCATCAGTTGCCCAAGGGGCGGCCCCAAATCGCTTGACAACAGTTATTTTAGCGGCAAATTTCCCGGTACTTTTTTTCCCGGTTATGGGGGCGATTATGTGGGAAAAGTCCGCTGTTCGTAGAAATATTCAACAACTACGGAATGATGGATATGAAGTTGTTGAGCCTGTATGGCATGAAAACTATGATGCCTCTTTGCAACGGTTGGTGGGTCATCCCTCTCTTCCAACTATTGAAGGATTTATTGAATTACTGAAAAGTAAGTTGTATTAGGAATACTGATTTAGTATAAATTTGGTATTTAGGAAGATATAAACGAGCCTGTTGCAAATCAAATGTAGTATCAAAAGATATGGAATAATTGCATGGCTAAATGCTGAAAATACGGCTTATCGGATTCAGCTCATTTGATAATACTGGGGCTCAGCTTGTTTTTTTCGCAGAGCCCCGATTATCTCACAATATCTTGAGGGGAATAATAAGCTATTTTCAGGCTTAGAGAATTCGGTATTCGATTAATTATCTTTATTCAGTTTATCGTAGTTATATTCAATTACATTGTTCAGGTATTTTATCTACTTTGAAATTCTACGGACATTTATCCGTATCTTTCAGCACGGTAAATGTTTAGGAGTAAAGCAGGTTAAGGTGAGTATGTAACAAATGTGTACCGTCATACATGCAGTCAGAAAAAAAGAGTTTTGTTTTATCAGCAGAACTCTTTTTCTCTTAATTAATGTTGCATTAATAATACTTATGAGGTTTTTATCTCAAGAGATCGCTGGGATATCAAGGACGATATGCCCATAGGAAAATAATTTGGCTTTTCCTGACAAATGAACGCGATCTTCGCGTAATTCACACATAATGTCCCCACCTCGTTCTGATAACTGGCGAGCATACAACCGCTGTTTATTTAAACGACTACTCCAAAATGGCACCAGTACACAATGTGATGAGCCAGTTACTGGATCTTCTGGCACACCTTTTGCGGGTGCAAAATATCTGGAAACAAAGTCAATTTGTTCTCCTCCTGGGGCTGTTATGGCAACTCCAGGTAAAGGTAAGGCGGCTATTTTGTCAAAATCAGGGTTTGTATTTAGAATTTGTTCTGCGGTTTCGAGTAAACAAATATAGCGGTTGTGAGAGACAAAAAGTTCGGATATTTTTTGACCCAATGCATTTTCAATATTTGTTTGCAAAGTGGGCTCTTTTTTGTAGGTAGCTTTAGGTAAATCAAGCGTGTAAACACTATTCTCATGAGAGACGGTGATAATACCGACACGAGTTTGAAATACAATAGGATTATCAGTAACGGATAGATGTTCAGCCATAACGAAAGCTGTCGCCAGTGTTGCGTGTCCGCATAAATCCACTTCAACTTTAGGCGTAAACCAACGCAAGTGGTTATCAACTAAAAAAGCAGTTTCGGAGAGATTGACTTCCATCGCAATGGATAATAGAGCGTCATCTGGAAGCCAATTATCTAATATAACGACAGCGGCAGGGTTGCCAGAAAATTGACTATCTGTGAATGCATCAACTTGATAGATGGGTAGTGAAGTCATTTATATTCCTTATAAACAGGGTTAGGTACGAAAAGAATGTTGATAGACTTATTTGAAAATTACCTGCTAGTTTATAGCAACTATATGTAATAGAAAGGGAAATTAGCTTTTTGGTTTTGAGATATTTAGCCATGTACAGAAATATTGGATATTGTTGTGTTAACCGGATACGGATCCTATTTTTGACCCTTTTTTTGCGGATAGTTATAATTTATTGATTTATTTGATAAATTTATGAGCCCTTATAAAAAGGGTTTTTCTACTTTTTGTTATTATGCTCTTTGATAATCAATAGATTAAAGCTAATATCTAACAAGTTCACTGCCGTACAGGCAGCTTAGAAAATGAAGCCGGTACAACATCCCGCACTGCTTTGGTGCACTGCCGTACAGGCAGCAGCGCGCCCAATTGAGCGCGCTAGAAAAAGTTAATTTTGCTCGATATGGATTATTTCTTGTGCTTGTAAGCATATTCTTCACTGTTAACCCATTGATGGTCTTTCTCCCAGGTGAATAGCCACTTGCGGGTTGGCCCTGCCATTACATTGAGATAGTAGTTGTTATAACCAGCAATGGTTGCCACGGGGTGATAGCCTTTGGGAACAATGACCACATCTTTGTTATAAACCGCCATTGATTCATCCAGTGAATAGTCATCGGTATAGACTCGTTGCATACAGAATCCCTGTGATGGATTCAGGCGATGGTAATAGGTTTCCTCCAGATAGGTTTCCTGTGGTTCATTGTCCGTATCGTGTTTATGGCTGGGATAGGAGCTGGTGCAGCCTTCGTCGGTAAAGACTTCGACCACTAATAAGCTATCAGCAGGTTTGTTATCCGGTAGGATATTGTGAACATAGCGTTGGTTGCAGCCGCTCCCTCGTTTTTCTGCATCAATATTTTGCGGTGTAATCAGGCGAGTCGGGTAGCTTCCTTTACCCGGAGCCTGACACACCGCCAGTTCGAGAGCCGTATCGGCAATAATGTCAACAGATTCACCAGCGGTGATATAGACGGCATAGGGCTTTTTGCGTTCAAATGGCTCCATGCGATCACCAATATGTTCAAATTTTTGATGTGGCGTGATAACCGTGGCTTTTCCTGCCACCAGCACCAGACAGGTTTCATTTTCTGATGCCGGTAGTGTGATTTTCTCACCTTTAGTTAACTCATAAACATCAAAGTGGACATATTTCCAGTTTGCAGATTCCGGTGTGATATGTTGAGTTCGTTTATTCCGATCCGGTGCATGATATTTTGATAGTAATTTGGTCATATTACCTACCTCAGCATTGCTTTTGCGTGAATCAAGTCTTAAAACAACCCGGCATCTCTGGCAAATTTGCGTAAATTGTTATAACCCATCGTTGCGTAGGTGAGTGGATGAGCAACGGCAGGATCTTGTTCTGCTTCAACCACCAGCCAGCCTTGATAGTGGTGTTTTTTCAGTACCTGAAAAATTGACGGATAATCAATACAACCGTCTCCCGGTACGGTAAATATGCCACTCAGTACAGCATCTAGAAAACTGGTTTTGCGGTTTTTCACATCTTTGAGTACATCAAGGCGAATATCTTTACAGTGAACATGGTTGATGCGTTCCGCCCAGCGTTCTGCGACTACCAATGGATCAGCGCCAGCAAATGTCAGATGGCCGGTATCCAGCAACAATCCAACTTCATCTCCGGTATTTTCCATCAGATAATCAATATCTTCCGCAGTTTCAATGACGGTTCCCATATGATGGTGATAAGCAATCTGAACCCCTTGTTCTTGAGTGTAACGAGCAAATTCAGTCAGTTTCTCACCATATTCTTGCCAGCGATCAGCAGGAAATTGAGGACGAAGATGAACCGGTTTGCTTTGATCGCCGTGAATACAATTTGTCACTTCAGCAAATACCATCACATTAGCCCCCAGTTCGCGTAACAGCGTCAGGTGAGAGTGTACTGCTTTAATCTCTTCTGCTACCGAACGGGTAAGCAATTCGCCGGAGTACCAACCGGATACCAGTTTTAGATCGTGTGCGGCAAGAATTGGGCCTAATATGCTGGCCTGACGAGGGAATTTATTGCCCAGTTCAAAACCGGTAAAGCCTGCCTGACGGCCTTCAGTTAAGCAGGTTTCCAGAGGTGTTTCTGCGCCGAGGGTGGGTAAGTCGTCATTGGTCCAGGTCAGAGGGTTGATACCAAGTTGCACAGTCATGATGAATCTCCTGTAAGATGAAATAATTTTGTTATGTTCCTATCCGCGCTGACGCCACAAACTAATCAGGTTGTGATAGTTAGTTTTTATCTGTTGAATCAGTTCGTTATCATCAATTTCATTTTTTAGCCACTGTAGAGATGGCTGGCCGAACAGGGTTCTTCCGACAGTAAAACCTTTGACGATAGATTTTCCAGCCGCGGCATTGAAACCCGCTTTTAGTTCTTCCTGTGGAGCGTCAAGACCAAGAATAACTACGCCGCGGCAATATAGATCCCGTTGCTGGATTAAATGGTTAATCTTGTCCCAGCTATCGGCGTTGAGAGGAGGAAGTTTCCACCAATCCGGTTTAATACCGAGGTTATAAAAGCGTTTGAGTGCACGAATATAGTATTCATCTGAATGTTCCATTTCCGCAGGGAAAATTACTTCCAGCAAAAGTTCATGGCCGGATTTACAGCATGCGGCATAGATTTTCTGAATTTTTTTCTCTTGTGCCAGGCGAAGCGGATGAGCATCTTCTGGGTGAAAAAACACCAGACATTTGACGATGTGTTCCAGCGGCCAGTCGATAAGTTGGGAGCCGATGCAGCCATGTTCCAGACAGAGCGGGCGGGAACCAGGTAGTTCTATTGGCCGGCCTATCCACCAACCCTGACCAGTCATTTCATTCAAAACATCCTGACCAAAAGTGCTGTCACATAACAGACCCGCTTTTCCTTGTAATCCTGCTTCTGCGGCAACTTCCCGGCTGGCGCGCAGTAAAAGTTGTTTTAATAATGGAATGCGCTTGATACTGGCATCTGCTTGACGGGCCATTTCGATAAATTGGGTACGGTGGTCAAATGCCATCACACATAATTCATCCCACTGATTTTTACGGGCGCCAATACGGTGAAGGTGATTCAGTGTTTCATCCAAATCAGGGCGTAGCACCTGATTGGCTCGTGACAGATAGTTATCAAGCTCTTTTTTATCTGGCATGGCCGGAGCACATCCATGACGGGAAACGACTAATGCACCACAGGCATTCGCATAGGTACAGGTTTTTTCCCAGCCTTCGTCATTAAGATAGCCCCGCAACAGGCCAGACATAAAAGCATCCCCCGCACCCAGCACATTGAGAACATCAATCTGAACTCCCTGTACGGTAATGCCATCATCCAGATGATCAGGGATTTCAGCGGTAAAAACAGAACATCCCAGTGCTCCACGTTTGCAGACCAGTTCAGCCGAAGTCTGCTTACGGATATTGCGTAGTGCTTCAATGGTATCGGTGGAGCCACCTGCAATATGGAACTCTTCTTCCGTTCCAACAATCAGGTCAAACAGCGATAACACTTCCTGTAACTGAGTTGTTACCTGTGCTGATTCGATATAACGGGTTTCACCATCTCCCAGAGAAGTCAGCCCCCAAAGTACAGGGCGATAATCAATGTCGATAACCGTTTTCACACCATGACGGCGGGCGTAGTTAAGGGCAGTCAAAACTGCATCGCGGGTATTCGGATGAGAAAGGTGCGTCCCGGTAATTGCCAGGCAACGGGCTGATGCAATGTATTCTTCGCTGAAATCATCACGGGTAATTGCCATATCGGCGCAGTTGTCACGATAGAAGATCAGCGGAAAGGTTGTTTTATTTTTGATCCCCAGCAGCACCAGCGCAGTAAGACGCTCTTTGTCAGTGATTAGATGGCTGGTATCGCAGCCAACACGTTGTAACTCTTCCCGGAGGAAACGCCCCATATGTTCATCACCGATTCTGGCCAGCATGGAAGATTTAAGTCCCTGACGGGCAGTACTATAGGCAACGTTACCGGAAGAGCCACCAAGATATTTTGCAAAACTTCCCATGTCTTCCAGTCGAGCCCCAATTTGTTGACCATACAGGTCAACAGCTATTCTTCCCATACAGATAACATCAAACTTTTTTGGCTGATCCATTGAACAACTCCTTATTGAGTACAACATCAAGTGTTGCTATGGTGTGCTTCGATAGTGGAACGTTAATAAGAGAAATTAATTAATTTCAGTGATATCCACCCAACGTTGTTCTTTATAAGAATGGGCAATAGCATCCAGAATGCGCGAGACTTTCCAGCCTTCGGTGAAATTGGGCCACATCGCTTGATTGTTAGCGATGCCGTTAATCAGGTCCCTGATTTCCACTGTTTTTTGATCATTGAAGCCGATGCCATGACCTGCGCCGTTGCAGAATGACGCGTAATCGGGGTGTTCCGGGCCGACAAGAATAGTTTTAAAACCTTGGCGGTTTGCAGGTTCATCGTGGCGGTAAAGTTTTAATTCAGCCATTCTTTCCTGCGTGAAACTCAAAGCACCTTTTGTTCCGGTGATGACGTAGTTCAATCCCATTTTTCGGCCACAGGCAACACGGGAAGTTTCAATAATACCCATTGCCCCGCTGTTGAAGCGCACCATTGTATGCGCTTGATCTTCGTTTTCTACCGTTACCATGATGTCGGAACCTGTTTCTTCCGGGCGTTTTTTAACGACGATTTCCATATCCCCGCAAACAGTTTGAATATCACCGACCAGATATTGCGCCATATTGATGATATGAGCAGCAAGATCACTTAATGCACCTAATCCAGCTTTATCTTTGAAACAGTGCCAGTGAATAGGTGTGAGTGGGTCAGCCATATAATCTTCGTTATGCGTGCCGTAAAAATGAACGACTTCACCGATTTCACCATTTGAAATGATCTCTTTAGCCAGTTGTGCCGTGGGGTTTTTCATATAGTTAAAACCTACCAGGGTTTTCACGCCGGCTTTTTTGGCTGCTTCGGCCATTAATTTTGCATCAGTTGAATTGAGTGCCAGCGGTTTTTCGCAATAAACATGTTTGCCGTGTTTGATCGCTTCGAGCGCCATCTCTTTATGAAGGAAATTGGGGGAGCAGATATCGACAACATCAATATCAGGATCTGCCACCAATTCGTGCCAATTATCGGTAAAGCGCCGGAAACCGAATGCTTCAGATCGTTTTGCTGCAAGTTCAGTAGTCACTTCCGCCACCATTTCACGAACGAGTCTGCCAGCCAGAGGGAAAACAGTCGGCGCTTGTGCATAAGCAATTGCATGTGCCCGCCCGATGTAACCAGTACCGATTAATCCGATACGAATCTCTTTCATCATTGTTTCTCCGAATTAAAGCTGACAAACCGTTTGTTGTGCGCAGTAGGTTCTTGAGTGTTTGTTAACCCTGGTTGTTGTCGCACAATCGTTATATGAAATATTTATTTCAAATTCAATGTAATTGGGAATATTAATTTCAATTTGTGATCTGATCAGGATTTTTTAAGTAACATAGCGTTATATATAGTTAATTTTTTAATAAGTTGCACATTATCCAAGGATAAAGGATAAAAATAAGGGGATGGATGAAATGTTTATTTCATCTTTACTTTGGTGTATATGGAAAGTCTGTTTGTGGCTTTAATTAAGTCATCTCTTCCCTTTATTGCAGGGAAGAGATTTTTCTATTGTTTCTTAAACAGAGTACTACCCATTTTATAGAATACATAAAGCAGTATTAATGCAGCCACCAGATAATAAATAATCATTATTATTGTGGGAACATGATGTGCGAGAAATACGTACATAGAGATCGATCCCAGAACAATTAACCATGCAATAGGTTTCACCATAGACCACGGTGTAATATCTACCTGCTCGGTATAAACATCTTCAAATGGTTTGGCTGGGAAGAAGTAGCCAATAGCCAGCATAAAAATAACATTGAGGGCAAATAAAATACCGACCAAATGAAAGAAATGCAGGTCAATTTTTAAAATGAAGTTACAAATAATATAAGCGGACATACCGAATAACAGGCCGAGTTTAGCGGCAATAGGAGGCACACGTTTAGTCATCAAACCGACCAATACCACACTGAGAATTGGAGCGTTAAAAATTCCCTGTAATTGTTGTATAAGATAGAACAGGCCATCCGGCGCATTAGCAACTAATGGAGCAACAATCATGGTTGTTAAAGCTAATCCAAGTCCCAGATATTTACTGACAGCGATTGTTTGAGCCTCGGTTGCTTTTTGGTTGATTCGTTGCCTGTAGATATTAACGATAAAAAGTGTGACAGATGAATTAAGTCCGCCACTGAACGTGGAGAATACGGCACCGACAACGACAGCCGCAAAAAAGCCAACTAATATTTCAGGCAGAACCAGATGTACCAATTGTGGATAGGCATTATCCGGGTTGTCTATTTGTCCTTTGAAAATATGGAATGCAATAATGCCTGGCAGAATAATAATGGATGGAATAATGAGTTTAAAGAAGGCACATAACATGACGCCTTTTTGCCCTTCAGCCAGATTTTTTGCACCAAGGGCTTTCTGAACGATTGATTGATTGGTACACCAGAAAAACATATTGGAAATAATTAAGCCAGTAAATAATGTGGAGAAAGGAACCAGCGAATCTTCACTGCCAATAGAGTTAAATTTATCAGGGTTAGCCTGGTAAACCTCAACTAATCCTTGCCAGGCATTGCCACTGCCGACATAGAGCAGGGCAAAAATTGTTACCATTAATCCGCCAACGATTAAGCCGACTCCGTTAATAGTATCCGCGACTGCAATCGCTTTAATACCACCAAAAATAGCGTAAATAGCACCTAATCCACCGACGCCCCAAACCATAATCCATAATGCTGTGGTTTTATCGACACTGAATACATTTGAAACCTGGAATAGACTTTCCAATGCGATCGCACCGGTATACAGTACAATTGGCAGCAGTGAAATGACATACATAGCTAGGAATAGTATTGAGGTAATAAGCAGGGTATTTTTGTCAAACCGGCGTTCAAGATATTCCGGAATGGTTGAAATGCCGAGTTTCAGATATTTAGGTAGGAAATAAAGAGCAAATAAAACAATAGTAATAGCGGCTATGACTTCCCAGGCCATGACGATAAATCCGGTTCGGAAGGCTAGACCATTCAAACCGACTAAATGTTCTGTAGAAAGGTTCATCAGCAACATAGAACTACCGATATAAATACCGGTGAGAGAACGACCACCAAGAAAATAACCCTCAGTAGATTCTGTCAGACGGGAATTATGTGTTTTGTAATAAGCAAAACCAGCGACTAATAAGGTAAATCCGATAAATGAGAGAAAAGCGAGCATACTATCCTCCACGCCTGATTTACGGTTTTCAGGCAGCAATGTGCTAACGGGAAAGGGTGTTTTCCCGTTTTTATGGTGAAAATAAATTGTGAGTCAGTTATTCAGGTGTGGGCCTGTTTTATAATTTGATTTCTTTACCGGAATGCAGGGATTCAAGTGCTTTATCTGCCAGATAGAGTGCCTGTTCGCCGTCAAAACCGCTGCATTCTGGTGTGGCACGGTCAGCCATGACATTGACGAAATGATCCCATTCAGCAATATAGGCTTCCCGGTAACGTTGCAGGAAGAAGTGCTCAGGTCTGGCTGCTAAACAGCCGGTGTTTTCCCAGAGTTCAACACTGTTTTCTTTGATGTTGCCGGCACTAAGTAATCCTTTTTCACCATGTAGTTCAATCCGCTGGTCATAGCCATAACCGGAGCGGCGGCTGTTAGTAATGGCTGCCATTGCCCCTGATGGGAATTTCATAATGATAAAGGCGGTGTCGATATCACCGGCTTGCCCAATTGCCGGATCAACCAGATTACTGCCTTGGGCATATATTGAGCATGGCTCTTCACCGATAATAAAACGTGCCATATCGAAGTCATGTATTGTCATATCCCGGAACATTCCACCAGAGACTTTGACGTATTCAGCAGAGGGAGGAGAGGGATCACGGGAAGTAATCAATAGAGATTCAGCTTTTCCTATCGTGCCGGTGTCAAACAGTGTTTTTAACCGGCGGAATTGCGGATCGTAGCGACGGTTAAAGCCAATAAATAAGGGGACTTGATACTGTTTAACAGTTTCAAGGCAGTGATGAACACGTTCAATATCAAGGTGAACCGGTTTTTCACAGAAGATTTTTTTGTGATGCTTTGCTGCGAGTTCGATGAGATCTGCATGGGTGTCCGTCGCTGAAGCAATAAGAACACCATGAACTTCCGGATCAGATATTGCCTGTTCAATGGCTTGTACTTTTGTCTGGTATTTCCGTGCTAAAGATTCAGCACTCTCTGGGTTCGGATCGACAACGGAATAAAGGCAGGTTTCTTTATGATTCGCGATATTCGCCGCATGTACCTGACCAATACGTCCGGCGCCAAATAATGCAATGTTAAACATAGATGCTCCTTGATACCTGGGTACTGCTGTTGGGATATTCAGGAATATATCAAATAAAACATTTATTTCAATTTAACTATATTTGGAAATTATATTTTTGTGTGCCGGATAGCATTTTGTAATCATAATATTAAATTTGTGTTAAACAGATCACGTAAAGTAAGATTTATACTGGCCGGAATAAACTATTTTTCCTTTAAAAACAAATGAAAATATCGATTTGATTAAGTCATTGCTACGCTTAACAATAAAGATTGAATAAAAAGATAAAGCAATTCACTTTCGAAATAAAAATTTCAAAAATAGTATCGGAAGTCATTAGAAAAAGTGGCCTGCCAAAAGGCAGGCCATCAACTTTTTTTTAATACTGACGTATTTTGGTTACAACCATCTCCTTTATTTTCTTTGATGCAGATTCTATAGCTGGATTCTCGGCTACCTGTGCCGTTCCTATTCGCCACCATGATTCATAGCCATGTGTCATGGTTTTAGGCAGCACTTTAATATCTATCAACACGGGTATGGTCTGTTTTCTGGCTTCCTGTAATGCGTAAAACAGTTGCTGTTCATCGTGAACGCTGTAACTTTTGCAGCCGTAGCTTTCTGCATTTTTGGCAAAATCGACTTTAATCAGTTTTCCATCCATGTAACCACTTTCTGGGTTCCGGTAACGGTTTTCTGTGCCAAAACTGCCCATCCCTTGGCTCATTTGCAGGTTGTTGATACAGCCGAATCCCGCGTTATCAAACAGCAATACGGTGATCTTGATATTTTCCTGTACTGCGGTTTGCAGCTCCGAATGAAGCATCATATAAGAGCCATCACCCGCTATGGCATAAACGGGTTGGTCAGGGCAGGCGAGTTTAGCGCCAATAGCCGCGGCTATCTCATAGCCCATACAAGAATAGCCATACTCAAGATGGTAGGTATCCGGTTGTTTAGGTTGCCATACCCGCTGTAAGTCGCCGGGTAGGGAACCCGCTGCACCAACAATAATCGCTTCGGGTTCAAGGTGTTTATCCAGTAATCCCAATACCCTGGTTTGTGTCAGGCGGGTTTGTAATGTTTGGCTGTACTCTTCCAATTTATCATCAAGATGACCGGGGATTTCTGGAGTAAAACCTTCCTGATACTGCACTTCTAACAGACGATTTAACTCTTTTCGCCACACTGCTCGCGCCTGAGGAATTTCATCTTGATAACTACTATGATAACCCGATTGAATAAGCTGCTCTGCAATAGCATTTAATCCTGCCCGGGCATCTGCCACGACAGGAAGCGCATCCAGTTTACAGGCGTCGAATTCCGCTACGTTGATAGTGAGAAATTCAACATCTGGATTCTGAAACAGGGATTTGGATGCAGTTGTGAAATCAGTAAACCGGGTGCCGACACCAATAATCAAATCGGCTTCTTTGGCTATCAGGTTTGCTGCAAGACCGCCTGTTGTTCCTAAACCACCACAATTAAGTGGATGGTCGGCAACCACTGCACTTTTACCTGCCTGTGTTTCAGCAAAAGGGATATTGAAGTTTTCTGCTAACTGACGGAAAGCGTCATGTGCTTCTGAATAGCGCACGCCGCCACCGCAGATTAACAAGGGTTTTTTCTTGCGGCTGATTAATGTCACCGCATCGTTGATCATGGCGACAGATGCCGGGCGGCGTTCAATACGATGAAGCCGTTTTTGGAAGAAATAATCCGGAAAATCCCAAATTTCGCCTTGAACATCCTGCGGCAGACAAATTGTGACAGCGCCTGTATCAGCGGGGTCGGTCAGAACCCGCATAGCATTAATCATCGCGCTCATAAGTTGTTCTGGCCTGGAGATACGATCCCAGTAACGGGAAACAGGGCGGAAGCAGTCATTTGTGCTGATGGTATAGTCATGGAATTGTTCAACTTGTTGTAAGACCGGATCAGGCTGGCGGCAGGCGAATAGATCACCAGGTAATAGCAACAGAGGGATCCGGTTAGCTGTGGCGGTTGCTGCGGCCGTTACCATATTGGCGGAGCCAGGGCCGACAGATGAGGTCACGGCGAAAATCTGTTTGCGTTTTTTCTGTTTAGCAAAACCGGTTGCGATATGAGCCATGCCTTGTTCATTGCATCCCTGGTAAATTGTTAAGTGACCGGGATCTTGCTCCAGTGCTTGCCCTAATCCGACAACATTACCATGACCGAAAATGGTAAAAACGCCTCTGATGAAGGGGTATTGTTCACCATCTACTTCCACATATTGTTGATTCAGAAATTTCACCAATGCCTGAGCGGTTGTCATTGTTGATTTGTTCATTTCACAGAGCTCCCTTTATTCCATTGTTGGCATGATAAAACTGCTGGAATGATGTTCTAACCTGATACTTTCCGGCCAACGGCTGGTGACTGTTTTCATGCGGGTGTAGAAACGAACACCGTCATTGCCATGAACGTTAAGTGGACCAAAAATCGAACGTTTCCAGCCGCCAAAGCTGTGGAATGCCATAGGCACCGGAATTGGGACATTAATGCCGACCATACCGGCCTGTACATCTTCGCTGAATTGGCGGGCGGTTTCTCCATCGCAGGTGAATATGGCGGTACCGTTACCATACTGATGGTGATTAATTAACGTGAGTGCGGTGGCATAATCAGGTACACGAACAATGGCTAGGACCGGGCCGAAAATCTCTTCCTGATATATTTTCATCTCTGGCGTGACGTTATCAAACAGCGTCGGGCCGATAAAATAGCCATTTTCATAACCGGGAACGTTGAGTTGACGGCCATCGATCAATAGGCTGGCCCCTTGTTTTTCGCCACTGGCAATATAGTCACAGATTTTGGTTTTGTGTTGGGCCGAGATAACCGGACCCATATCATTTTCTTTGCCTTCATTAATAGCGGGTCCGACAGACATTTTGCTGATCTGCTGATGTAGTTTTGCAATCAGAGCATCGGCGGTTTCATCCCCAACCGCCAGTACAACAGACAGTGCCATGCAACGTTCACCTGCTGCTCCGAAAGCGGCGCCCATAATTGCGTGACAAGCCATATCAAGGTCAGCATCCGGCATGAGAATACAGTGGTTTTTTGCCCCTCCCAGTGCCTGACAGCGTTTCCCATGTGCAGAGGCGGTCGTATAGATGTATTCGGCAATGGGGGTAGAACCAACAAAGCTAACGGCCTGGACTCTCGGATCAGTCAGCAGGACATCGACGGCCTCTTTATCCCCGTTGACAACATTAAATACACCATCGGGTAAACCGGCTTGTTTAAGCAGCAGTGCTAATTCAACAGCAACAGAAGGATCTTTTTCTGAAGGCTTCAATACGAAAGTGTTCCCTGTAGCCAGCGCGATGGGGAACATCCACATGGGAACCATTGCCGGGAAGTTGAAAGGGGTAATACCCGCACAAACACCTAAAGGCTGCATCAATGAGTGGCTATCAATGCCTGTTCCGGTATTAGCGGAATGTTCACCCTTTTGCAAATGAGGAATGCCGCAGGCAAATTCAACAACTTCTAGGCCACGGGTTAATTCACCGATGGCATCTGAGTAGATTTTTCCATGTTCTTCTGAAATCAATCGCGCTAATTTGTCTATATTGGCTTCCAGCAATGTTTTGAACTGGAACATCACACGGGCGCGTTTAAGCGGTGAAATTTTAGACCATCCGCGGTAAGCCTGATGAGCAATTTCAATTGCCTGTTCAACCTCATTAGCTGTGCTTAGTGCTACCTGACGTATCTGTTTTCCCGTTGCTGGATTGAAAACAGGAGAAAAACGGGTGCTGTGACTAGGAATGAGTTGCCCGCTAACATAATTCTTTACTTGTTCCATTCTGAGCCTCTCTTACAGATTTTAATGTTTGTACTGAATCAGAAACCTTGGTAATAGATATATGAAATATTTATTTCATTTTCAATCGCATTTAGAACAATAAGCGATTAGTGTGATCGGAGTAATGTTTATGAATAACAGGTAATTAGGTGACTAATTAGTTGTTAATCAATATTATGACAATAATAAATCGTTGTAATTAATAGATTATTTATTTCATTTTCAGCTATAAGAATGAAATATGATTCATCTTATAGGGTAAAACTATTACAATCACCGGCAATAAATTTTATGGGGGATTTATGTCTGTAGCATTGAATTTGAGTGAATTTCAAGAACAAGTTCGTTCACGCTATAGTGAATTGAGTAAACGCTTGCAACAAGTAGCCCGATATGTGCTGGATAATACTAATAGTGTGGCTTTTGATACTGTTGCTGTGATAGCCAGAGAAGCTGATGTTCCTCCATCAACACTAATTCGTTTTGCTAATGCGTTTAATTTCAGTGGTTTTAATGAAATGAAACAGCTATTTCGTGTGCATATGGTAGAAGAAACTGCCAGTTATGCCGACAGAGCCCGATTGTTCAGGGAATTGGATGGTGGGCAGGAGCCGCTGGAAGATCCACAACATATTTTGCAGGAATTTGCCCGTTCAAATGTGCAGGCTATGCAACAGCTGGCTACCCGAACAGCCCCTGAAGATTTAAAAAACGCGGTAGATTTATTGGCTCAGGCTAAGAATATCTACATTATTGGGCTGCGCCGTTCTTTTAGTGTGGCGGTTTATCTTTCTTATGCATTGAGTCATCTGGAATGCCGTCCATTATTAGTGGATGGTTTGGGGGGGATGTTCAGGGAGCAGATTAACTTAATTGGGCAAGAAGATGTTGTCGTTTCAATCAGCTTTACCCCTTATGCGGAAGAAACGCTGATGATCAGTGAGAGGGCGGCGGAGGCAGGGGCAAAACAGATAGTGATTACTGATAGTCAGATTAGCCCTCTTGCCAGTTTTAGTGATGTCTGTTTTGTGGTTAAAGAAGCACAGGTGGATGCATTTCGTTCCCTGTCTGCAACGTTGTGTTTAGTGCAATCTTTGGCAGTTGCTCTGGCTTATCGGCAAGGAAACACTATTTAATTTTGAAATGATAATTTTGTATTCCTGATGAACATGCTAATGACTATTAACCCGCAGATACCGGCGGGTTAATTTCTACCAGGTTAGTGGAAAAATCCCAGTTTAAATAAAATGTAAACCTGATATTGATAACTGACTTTTTATACGTAAATGTTGTTGATTCTTATTGACAATAATCATTTAATAATTGTTTGGAGTTATGGTTTTAAAGAGGGATCATACGATGATTAAAGGAACGCATTATATTTTTGTCATTTTATCTGCAATTTCTTTCCAGGCATTTGCTTTAAATTTCCATTATAAAAGTGATATTCCGGCAGACAATAAGCCATCGGCAGAATATATGAAGCAGAGGGAAAATCTTGAGTCCAACCATTTGAATGTGGATAAACTGGCTGCGGATAATGAACTTGTGAAAAAAAGGGAACAGGAAAAACGAGGGCAGGAAAAACAAGATGAAGAAGCTAAAAGATATGCTGAACGCTGGCAGAATAATGAACTTATGAAAAAATGGGAACAGGAAAGACGGGCTGAAGAAATAGAAAGACGGGCTGAATACTGGCAGGATCAGGCTGAAGAGACAAAAAGATATGCCGAGAGCTGGCAAAATAATGAACGATTTAATTATGGGGTCAATAGAGGATTTAATCATGAATTCCATGACCCAGTTCTGCGGGATATGGAGCGAGCTGAACGGCTCAAACGAATAGAACAGAACGGTGGAATAACCAGACGTAACTTTTTTGATAAGAAATGATCACTATTCAAAGCTATTTGAATAGTGAATTGAATGAGTTACCGGAAAAAGCAGCTTGTCGATAATTGTTGACAGCCTTTCGAAAGAATTTCCTCTACGGTCATGTGAATATAATGATTTCATACTGAGTGGAGAAAGACATGGAACAGATCGAGTGGGCTGATTTTGAAAAAGTCGACATGCGGGTTGGAGCAATTAATTGGCCGTCAGGTTCTTTGCGTGTGTAATTTTCCACCAAAGCGGATCGCGGGTGTCAAATCAGAGGTATTATTAACCGGCAGTGTCGATGAAAATGGTGCGGTGGTGGATATGGCCGATATTTGCGCGGTATCTGCCAGCACTTTGCACCGCAAACTTTTTATTGCAACCGGCATGAGCCCAATGGCTTATTTGAAAACATGCCGGATGAAACTTGCTTATAATTTATTGGTTAACAGTTATAAGCCTTTGACTGATATTGCTTTTCTTTCTGGCTATGCTTCCCAGTCAGCTTTTACCTTTGCATTTAGTCAGCATTATTGAGTTTTCACTTCTAATTTATCGGCATTATTAAGCAGGCGGCGAATGGGCACAATTAACACTACCAGCACGGCTGCACAAATCACCAGGGCCAGAGAGACGCGGGAGAACAGATCAGGCAGGCTGTCCAGTTGATCCGCACGAACATGTCCACCAATCAGGCCAGCAGCCAGATTACCCAGTGCATTTGCGCAGAACCACAAGCCCATTACCTGACCACGCATTCGGGATGGCGCCAGCAGCGTCACAGTGGCAAGGCCAATCGGGCTAAGGCACAGCTCACCGAGTGTTAGAAACAGAGAACTTGATACCAGCCAGAAAGGAGAAACGGTTTCACCGGTTGCCAGCACATTTTGCGCAGCCAGAATCATCACGCCAAAACCACCGGCAGCTAACAGAATACCAATAATGAATTTACTGATACTACTCGGGTTGATATTGTTTTTTGCCAATCTGGGCCAGAACCAACTGAATACCGGGGCCAGCAGGATAATAAACAGCGCGTTAATTGATTGGAACCATACTGTCGGGATCTCAAACCCCATCACTATACGGTTAGTATAATCATTGGCGAACAGGTTGAATGACGTTGGCATTTGCTCGAATGCAGACCAGAAGAATGCAGCAGATACCAGCAGGATAAAACAGACCAGCAGGCGCGAGCGGTCACTATTGCTTAAGCCGGCAAACAGGAACAAATAGGCAAAGTAAAGTGTTACACAGGATGAGATCACATAGACCATTGCGCTGGCTACGGCTACCGGATTGAATGGAATTACACCAAGGATTAGCAGAGCAATAATAGCAATGATAGCAATAACAGTGGTAAAGACCCATTTGCCGACGTTTTCACGCTTCACTGTAGGGTGGTCCCAGCTTGAATCCAGACCACCTTCTTTATCATATTGGCGCATCAAAGGGATCGCGTAGAAACGGAATATCAATAGGGCAACCAGCATTCCCAATCCTCCGATACCAAAACCCCAATGCCAGCCATAATCACGAACCAGCAAGCCTGTAGTCAGAGGAGCAATGAAGGAACCGATATTAATTCCCATATAAAATAGGGAAAAACCACCATCACGACGTGGATCATCTTTTTTATACAGAGTTCCGACCATAACGGTGACACAGGTTTTAAACAATCCTGTACCTAATACGATCAGTAATAAGCCAATAAAGAACAAATAATGACTTAAAAAAGCGGAGAGAGCGATAGACAGATGCCCTAATGCAATAATGATCGAACCATACCAGACTGCTTGACGTTGACCCAACCAGTTATCCGCCAGCCAGCCGCCAGGTAGGGCAGTCAGATAAACACTCCCGGCGAAAATACCGACGATAGCAGCGGCTTGTTCACGGGGAATGCCCATGCCTCCATCATAGATGGAGGCTGCCATAAACAAGATCAGTAGTGGGCGAATACCGTAATAAGAGAAACGCTCCCACATTTCGGTGAAAAACAGGGAACTTAATGGATAAGGATGTCCGAAAAAGGTTCGGTTTTTTGTGTTGTTAATGGAGGATTGCATCTAAGTTTTCCTATAATACTGCACTCCAGGAGTGTCGTGTGTGCAACAAATCAAGCTGTTAAAAAGCTCTTTCAGCTTTGGTTTAGAGTAAACCAAAAAGCCACGTTTTTTTATTAAATGACGTCCTGTCTTATTAATATATTTCTAACATACTTTTCGGCTAATTTTATTAACAAACTGAATATTTCCTACTTTATATTCCATTTTTCATAGTAAAGTTCGACAGAAATCTCATTTCTTATCACTGGTTGATTAAAGTGGTGATGAGGACTATTGACTTATTTATGTTTTTCATGTTTTTTAAATAAAAAGATTTTAGAGTAATAAATTAAGTAATAGCTATCAGATATAAATAATATTTTCAGCAGCCAGATATTGAGAGTGATAATGAAAGCTAAAAAAGTACAGTTATTTGATTGTTAGCTTCGTGTTTATTTAGTCACTTTATTTTATATTTTTTATATAAACCTCGGTAATAAATTAAATTAAAAGGTACAATATCAATATTGGCATAAAATAATGGATTATTAGGCTGTATGTGAAAGTCATTATGGCCGTTTCTTAGATGAAGAAACAGCCGTTAATGATATTTAATGGACTTTGTCAGACTGCCCGTACAGAGAAGGCTGACCATTAGGCCGGGTTTTAAAGCGACGATGTAGCCACATATATTGATCAGGAGCCTGTAAGATCTCCTGTTCCACGACTTTGTTCATAAAAGCTGCTGCTTTCACTTCATCATCTTTAGGGAACCCATCTACCGCGGGTTGAATAATTAACTCATAACCTTTTCCGCCAGGCAGACGGCGGGGGGTAAATGGGATCATTGCCGGATCAGCGAGACGCGCAAGTATAGAGGTGCCTGTGGTTGTTGCGGCATGTTCTACTGCAAATAGTGGCGCGAATACGCTATTTCGTGGTCCGTAATCATGATCGGGCGCGTACCAGACGATTTCACCATTTTTCAGGCAGCGGATCATGCCTTTGACATCTTTCCTATCCAGCATATATTTGTTGGAGCGCAGTCGTCCCCATGTTTGTAACCAATCCATAACCGGATTATCATTTGGGCGATAAACACCAATTCCCGGATTGAGTAAACCGAGAATTCGGGCACCCAGTTCCAGTGTCAGGAAATGAATACCAATAACAATAATTCCTTGTTCGCGAGCCTGGATTTTCTGGATATTTTCCCGCCCGGTAACTTTAAACCAGCGTTCTACCCGCCAGTCCGGCCAAAACCAGGCTATACCTGTTTCAAATATCCCCATTCCGACGGATTCGAAGTTTTTTATTAGCAGCTCACTGCGTTTCTCTTGAGACATATCCGGAAAACATAGCTCAAGATTTCTTTCGGCAATTCTGGTGCGTTTTTTCAGAAAGCGCATGGAGAATCTGCCCAGACGGGTGCCTATCCAATAAATAATGGGGTAGGGGAGCAGGACCAGCAAGTAAAGCAGGCTGATACCAAACCAGGTAAGCCAATAACGGGGATGAAGCAATGAGCGTTGAAAAGAAGGTGCGTGTATCATGGATTCTCAGGTTATTTATGGTTCCAAATAAGATGGACAAAACGATTCGCCTATTGTGACACTTTTTGACGGGATATCGAAGTTTTCAGGCATGAAATGTTTAGGATATCAATTGTGAGTCATGTTCTGGCCGGTTCTACTAACCTGCTTGCTGCTTTCTTTCGTTAGTATGTGGTGTCTTCGTCTGTTTTCCAGAAGCTATTTACAATTCACATGGATAATATTACTGTTTGTATAAACAGTATTTTTTGTGGAGGGAAAAACTATGCATGTAGAAGTGACTATCGATAAATCTAAGAAGCTGCCAAAAGGTGCTAATGGGAGGGGAAGACCTCCCATTTTATTATTGATTTCCTGTTACCGCGTTACAAATTACTACTCGTTGAAAATCATTTTCGTTATCATACCCGCTTGATGGCGGAGGCCATCACTTATACATCTAATCTTATGACTTGAAATTCAGGAAAGTACACCATGCCAGTGTTACATAACCGCATTTCTAATAAAGAGTTGAAAGCACGTATGCTGGCGGAGACTCAGCCTCGTACTACCATCTCTTTTTATAAATATTTTAATATCTTAGATCCTCTGGCTTTCCGTAACAGCCTGTATCAACAATTTACTGGGTTTTCAGTATTTGGCCGGGTTTATATTGCCAAAGAAGGGATCAATGCACAGATAAGTTTACCAACTCATCATCTGGAAGCATTCAAAGCTTTATTGTATGGCGTTGATCCTGCGTTGGATAATCTGAGGTTGAATATTGCACTTGATGATGATGGAAAATCTTTCTGGGTTTTGCGTATGAAAGTGCGTGATCGTGTAGTGGCTGACGGTATTGAAGATGAAACTTTTGATTCATCAAAAACCGGTGAATATCTTAAAGCAGAGCAGGTCAACCAGATGTTGGATGATCCTGAGACGCTATTTGTCGATATGCGTAATCACTATGAATATGAAGTCGGGCATTTTGAAAATGCAATTGAAATTCCTTCTGATACCTTCCGCGAACAATTGCCAATGGCAGTGGAAATGTTGCAGGATAATAAGGATAAAAACATTGTAATGTATTGCACCGGTGGTATTCGGTGTGAAAAGGCCAGTGCTTATATGTTGCACAATGGTTTTAAAAACGTATATCACGTAGAAGGCGGTGTTATCGAATATGCCCGTAAAGCCAAAGAGCAGGGATTACCAGTGCGTTTTATGGGTAAAAACTTTGTATTTGATGAGCGGATGGGAGAACGTATTTCAGATGATGTCATTGCTCATTGCCATCAATGTGGTGCGTCTTGTGATAGCCATACTAATTGTAAGAATGATGGTTGCCACCTATTGTTTATTCAGTGCCCGGAATGTGCCGCTAAATTTGAAGGTTGTTGCAGTGAAGCATGTGGGGAAGAAGTCAGGCTACCAGAAACGGAACAGCGTGTTCGTCGGGCTGGTCGAGAAAATGGAGCAAAAATATTTAATAAATCCCGGTATCGTCTACAGGATGGATTGAATATTACCTCATTACAGTTGACGAAATAGTGTTATTGATAGCTGGCACAGAGATTGTTGTGCCAGTTTATTTATTTTAAGACAATAGCTTTTTCAGTAGAGATATTTAAATACATTGTAAATAAAACAGAGTTCAATTCTATTATGTACTTTTATTTTTTCAGTAATATGCCTTTTATGAGAATATACTGTACTATTACTGATGTTTAGTTTTTGAGATATCTGGTAATTTGGAATTTCTTTCATCCAGTAATCAATGATTTTATGCTCTTGCGGACTGAAAATAGAACAGCACTCATCAATTGTCATTCGATGTTTCTGAATTTCCTGTAATGTTATTTTACTCAATTTATTAAGTAAATAGGGAAGGCTTTTCTTTGCTAAAATAAAAGTATTGTTTTTCAGTGCAATATGATTTTCACAGTAAGGGTAGGCGCTATTAAGGTATATGTAGATACGTGTGTTATCTATAAGAGTAATAAATTTCTGTAAATTAGAACAATAACTAGAATGGTGACAATAATGAGTCAAATTAGCTAGAACAATATCAGGAGAAAAATGAGCTACAATATCTATAGCTTCGTTAATTGAAGATGAGTCAACAATTTCAATATGTTCAACATTGTCATTTTTCTTTAAAAATTCACTGATACCTGAACGGGTGTAATAGCACTCTTCAACGACTAAGATTTTCATTATTGTACGTCCCTGTTCTTGTTTGGCCGAACTCACAATAAACGCCTTATCTATTGATAGTCAACTCGGCAATTGCGATAGTTAAGCCAGTTTAATACGAAATTATTATCTAATTATATGGTATTACAGACAAAATCGTTGGGGTGAATCAATGTGCCTCCAGGCCGGACACCCAGTTATTTGGGTGTCCGGGCTTGAGATTATTAATGCTTAGTATGGTTTAGATCGCTGTATTCTGAGGATTCGATCTTTTCAATTCCTGCCTGGAGGATGTATATCAATTGCTTTGCAATGTCAGTTGTCAACCATAAGGTTCGATCTACCATGACATGTTCTGGTGTTTGATCTTGGGAGGACAAATAGTGAAGGCGTAGCATCACAGCATCATACGTATCAACGGTACTGACATCCCAACCTACAACAGGATGCGTTTGAATAACTTCATCTTTACTGCCCATAAAACCTCCTAATCAGATCACTGCATTATTTATTAATATCATTGACTAAGAGCAAACTACCTCATTCCTGAATGAGTCATTATCAGTATATGCTTTTTAATGAAAGTAAGAAGGTTTTTTGTTAGGAATTATTGACTCATTCGCTGGTGGGTTGATAGGCCATGTAAATTAATGGGGACGATGACTATCCCCATGTGTATGTCAGTCTGCTATTTTTACTTCCCAGCGGGCATCTTCGCCAGCCAGAAATGGAATAAGTTTTTCATTGTTGCAATCAATGTGTTCAATGACCGTGGAAGATTTGCGAGTCAATTCGACAAAGCCTTCATTGACGGGCAATCCGTAAAATCCAGGGCCATTAAGTGAACAGAAGGCTTCAAAATGTTGTAATGCATTCATCTCTTCAAACACTGTTGCGTAAGCAGGTAACGCGGATGGTGCGTTAAATACGCCGGCACAACCACAGGGTGACTCTTTTTTGTGCAGCGCGTGAGGTGCAGAGTCTGTACCTAAGAAAAAGCGATTACAGCCACTGGCGACGGCTGCCCGTAAAGCATCCTGGTGAATATTGCGTTTTAGAATAGGCAGACAGTACAGGTGTGGGCGTATCCCACCAACCAGCATATGGTTACGGTTAAACATGAGATGCTGTGGAGTCAATGTTGCTCCCAGATTATTACCGCCTTCCAGTACATATTGTGCAGCTTCTTTGGTTGTTATGTGTTCAAACACAACTTTCAGTGCCGGGAACTGATTACGTAATGGTTCCATTACCTGTTCAATAAAGCGGGCTTCTCGATCAAAAATATCAATATGAGAAGCAGTGACTTCACCGTGTACAAGCAGAGGTATCCCCAGTTTTTCCATTATTCCTAATAATGGATAAATATTCTTTATATCAGAGACACCGTGACTTGAATTGGTTGTGGCATTGGCAGGGTAGAGCTTACAAGCGGTAAAAATGCCTTCTTTATAACCCATTTCTATCTGAGAACTATCAGTAGAATCAGTAAGATAACAAGTCATAAGAGGCTGGAAATTATCGCCTTCGGGGATGGCTGCCAGTATTCTGTCTCGATAGGCTTTGGCACTAGCCACTTCTGTAATCGGCGGAAGCAGATTAGGCATGACGATAGCCCGCCCGAAATAGTGACTGGTATAAGGAACGACAGTTTTTAGCATTTCACCATCACGGAAATGAATGTGCCAGTCATCAGGGCGGCGGATTTTTATTGTATATGATTTAGTGGTCATGAAACCGGCTCCAGTATATAGGATAGGAAGGAAATATGCTGAGTTCAGCATATTCAAGCCGGGAATGGATAATAAAGCTAAAACAGTTAAATAGCTATTAATGAATGTAATATTTAGTAAAAAATTTAGCTAAATCAACAAGCTTAGGGTAATCAGAGGCGGATTTTCTTATCAAGAAGGAAAAAATGAAATATGAGGGTAAAACAAGAAATGAAGTTGGCTCCTCCAACTGGACTCGAACCAGTGACATACGGATTAACAGTCCGCCGTTCTACCGACTGAACTATGGAGGAACTCCTTCACAACGGGGCGCATATTAGCGGTACACTTTTGCTTTGTCAAAGTAGAAAACAACAAATCGTGATTGTTTGCTGGTAAACTGAACTTATTGGTTTGTTTTTGTTCTAAACAATGGTTATTTGATGGAATTATATGCTATGAGAGTGGGTTGGATAGCGTTATTGTGTTGGTGTGACGATATTAGGTAATTAGCGAAATCAGAAAAGCAAAAAACCCGCATCAAGCGGGTTTTTCTTAATTTGGCTCCTCCAACTGGACTTGAACCAGTGACATACGGATTAACAGTCCGCCGTTCTACCGACTGAACTATGGAGGAATTGCTTCACAACGGGGAGCATATTAGCGGTACACTTTTGCTTTGTCAAAGCAGAAAACAACAAATAAGGTTTGTTTGCTGGCAAACTGAACTTATTGCTCTGTATTTATGCTGAATGAAGCTTGTTTGCTGGAACTGTATACTATGGAAGTCGGTTGATTAGGATTATAAATGTTACGTTGTAAGTGGAGAGTGGAATCAGAAATGCAAAAATCCCGCATTAAGCGGGCTTTTCTAATTTGGCTCCTCCAACTGGACTCGAACCAGTGACATACGGATTAACAGTCCGCCGTTCTACCGACTGAACTATGGAGGAATTGTTCCTGAGAACGAGACGAATAATAGCTGGGTATTTAGGGCTTGTCAAAGGGGAAAAATAAAAATTGAGTTTGATTGATTAACTGGTGTTCAAAATGATGTTTTTTGCTATTTTCTAGTCAATTAAATTTTCCAGTTCAGGAAATACAAGAATTAACTAATATCTACCTACGATAATTTAATAGTGGAAATATTATCTGTTTTTTTATTTATAAAATAATTTATTATGAGTATTAAAAATATAAGAAAATATATATTCAGTAACTTTGTTTCAATGTTATTTATAGAATTTTTATATTTAATAATATTTTTCCTATTTTATTTATTTTAACAGATCATTTATTGTATTTTGATATTTATTAGTGAATTTACTTGTCTATACTTCTTAATTGAAAAAGTAATTTTCTCTCTGGCTTCCAATTTGTAAAATAGGGTATTAATCGAGGCTGAAACAAATGTAAAAGAACTCGATATTGATAACGAAATTTTATTCACCGCTAACATGCTAAGATATTTTCAATTTAATAATATATTTGCATTAATATAAAAAGTGCAGTAAAAAATTAAAAGCTATTTCAGAAAAAACATTACAAAATTAAACAAATAAAAATTGAGTGTTATAAAATTAAGTTATTATTAAGGAGGTGAAGGTAATTCTAAATATAAAGTCAGTAGATAATATTTCTCCCGAAAAGAGTGGCTGATTTTCTGGTAATTTCTATAAAATAAATGAGGAAAAGTCATGAAGTTTTCAATTAATACTGATGTAACTAACTGGGTTTCACATAAAGATTGGTTTAACGTTCCATTGAGATTGTTTGTAGTTCCAAAGGATGATGATGGTTCGACATCATTAGATAATTATAAAAGTAAAATTGTAGTGAATGGCTTGAATGAGGGCGAATATGAAATTATAAATAACAATAACGTATTCGATTCTATCAGTAGAGCATCTGAAATATTGGTAAAAATCAAAACAGATCAAAAGGTTAATACCACAGTCAAATTTGTTGCTGAAGTAACAGATGCGAATGGCAGTGTAGTTGCAGAAGCTGTTCTCGATCGATTCAAGCTAAAATCAGCAGGATTGGCAGCACCTATATATCCGGCAAATTATGATAATGTTATTGACAGTGGTGATATAAGAGCAGGCGTTAAAGTACTTTTTGCTGATTCGAATATTTTAAATAAGCATGAACTGAAATTTATTTTTGATGGTAATGTTGAAGTTGTTCCAAGTGTACAAGATAGTAATGATATCCGTAGCTTATCTGTAAAGAATTCTCTTCTTACTGCCGGTAAACACGATAGTGTTTATTATACTATTAGCGAAAGCGGCAGTGCTAAATTCTCTACTGTTCAACGTGTACTTGTAGAGCTTGATGAAGGCCCTGGAACAATTCAGGTTCGTCGTGATCTGGAAGTGCCTTATATTGATGAATATGATGAGAGCAGGGGCCGGCCAATTGGTGAGAGTATTATTGATTATGATATCAATATTATGGTCAGTGATGTTAAACTTAAAGATAAGGTATTGAAAGAAGGTATAGTTCACATTAAAGGGGATTCTGCTGATAATCAGGATGCAGGAGAGATATTATTAAAGATAGAGTCTTTAAGTGGTGATGAAAATAATATTTTCCGTTTAGCTGTAATTAATCCTGAAGGAAATGCTGATGGTCAGCCGGGTGGTATTGATTTCTTCAATTATATAGGTAATGGTCGGGTAAGAATTCATTACGAATTATCATTTGTTGGTGAAGTAAACATACTGCATAA